>NZ_CAUQNQ010000042.1:0-12656 GCF_963519265.1 uncultured Gemella sp.
ACATCAAATGGATTTTCTTTATTAATATGATCGTAGAACATAACTCCATTTAAGTGATCAATTTCATGTTGGAAACAAATTGCTGGTAAGTCTGTTAAAGTTAAAGTAACTTTCTCATCATTTTCATTATAACCAACCACTTTAATTTTTGAATAACGAGGAACATATCCCTTAATATCTTTATCTACAGATAAACACCCTTCTCCACCAGCTAAGTAACATTTTGCTGCTGAGTTCGAAATAATTTTTGGATTATATAAAGCATAAGAAACTGTATTCTCAGGATATTCTTCATCTGGAATATGTACTGCAATCATTCTTTTCGAAACATTAATCTGAGGTGCTGCTAAGCCTATACCAGGCTTTAATCCTAATTTTTCTGCTTTTTCATCATCTTGAGATGCTATAACATATTCTAATAATCCACGTAAAGTGGCTTTATCCTCTTCTGAAATCGGACTTTTAACCTCTTCAGCACGAGCTCTAAGAGTTGTATGTGGATCAATAATTATATCTTTAGTTGTAATCAAATCTTTTCTCCTTTATTTCTAATTATTTTTTCGGCATCTAAATATATATTTAATTATTTCATAAATATCTCAGAATGTCAAAGGTCAAAGTTTCCTATCCGACATTTTTTTAAGAGTTTTATTTTACATAAAATATCCCT
Source organism: uncultured Gemella sp. (assembly GCF_963519265.1). Taxonomy (GTDB): domain Bacteria; phylum Bacillota; class Bacilli; order Staphylococcales; family Gemellaceae; genus Gemella. The sequence goes on from NZ_CAUQNQ010000042.1 coordinate 671, forward strand.
TTAATTTTCTATCTTTATTTTTGAATTTTCTGAAAGTTATTTTTGTATTTTTATTTATTTCATGTTATCATAGTATTATTGATAATTTATAAATAAAATTTTTAGGAGGGTGTATTATGACTTTTGAAAATTACCAATATACAAGACCAAATACAAATCAAATAAAAGAACAATTAGAAACATTAAGAGAAAAATTAACTTCGGCAAGTAACGTTGAAGAAACTTTAGAAGTTTTCAACGAATATAATAAACTTCGAGATAATGTAAGTACTATGGCACAATTATCAGAGATTCGTGTAACAATCGATACTACAGATAAATTTTATGAAGCTGAACAAGAATTTTGGGATGAATTCGGTCCTGAATTAGATTCACTTTACAGCAAATTCGACGAAGCAATATTCAATTCAAAATTCAAAGAAGAACTAAAAAAAGAAATCGGAGAACATTACTTCAATCTAATTGAAACTTCTCTAAAAGTATTCAGCGATGAAATCATTGAAGATTTAAAAGAAGAAAACAAACTTTCATCAGAATATACAAAACTAACTTCAAGTGCTAAAATTCCATTTGATGGTGGAGAACACAACTTAAGTGGCATGGCTAAATATACACAAGATGCTAACCGTGAGACTCGTTTACTAGCAAACCAAGCTGTAGCTAGATTCTTTAAAGAAAACTTAGAACAATATGATAGCATCTATGACCGTATGATTAAAGTTCGTACTCGTATCGCAAAAAAACTTGGTTTCGAAAACTTCGTAGAAGTTGCTTACCTACGCTTACGTAGAACAGACTACAACGCAAAAGATGTAGCAAACTACAGAAAACAAATTTTTGAGGAAATCGTACCTGTTGTTGAAGAACTTAAAAAAGCTCAAGCTAACCGTCTAGGACTTGAAAAACTTTCATTCCACGATGAAGGTGTAACATTCAAATCAGGTAACCCTACTCCAAAAGGGGATCGTCCAACACTTGTTGACTATGCTAAAACTATGTATAAAGAATTATCACCTGAAACTGATGAATTCTTCACATTTATGACTGAAAATAACTTATTAGATTTAGATACAAAGCCAGGAAAAGCTGGTGGTGGCTACTGTACATTTATTCCAAATTACAAAGCACCATTTATTTTCGCTAACTTTAACCAAACACCTCATGACGTTACAGTTCTAACTCACGAAGCTGGACATGCTTTCCAAGTTTTCCAAAGTAGACATCACATGCCAGATTATGTTTGGCCAACATACGAAGCTTGCGAAATTCACTCAATGAGTATGGAATTTTTAACTTGGCCTTGGATGAACTTATTCTTCCAAGATGAAACAGAGAAGTTCAAATACTACCACATGGCAACATCAATCAAATTCTTACCATATGGTGTTACTGTTGATGAATTCCAACATGAAGTATACGAAAATCCAGAGCTAACTCCAAAAGAGCGTCGCATGAAATGGTTAGAAATCGAAAGAAAATACTTACCATCTCGTTACTATGAAAATATTCCAGAACTTGATGAAGGACTATTCTTCTACAGACAAGGTCACTTATTCAGTGTCCCATTCTACTACATCGACTACACTCTAGCTCAAGTTTGCGCATTCCAATTCTGGAAAAAAGCTAACGAAAATAGAGAAAAAGCATGGAAAGAATACCTACACCTATGTAAACTTGGTGGAACTAAACCATTCTTAGAATTAGTAAAAGAAGCTAACTTAGAAAATCCATTCGAAGATGGAACTATTTCTAATATTGTTCCAGAACTTAGAAAATACATTGACTCTGTCGATGCAACAAAATTCTAGTAAAGTTAAAGGCGAGTAAATCTCGTCTTTAACTTTATAGAAATAATTTTTTTTAATATTAGGAGGATAAAATATGAAAGAAAAAAAGATAGCGGCATTTTTTGATATTGATGGAACTCTTTATAGAGATTCTCTAATGACAGAACATTTTAAAAAATTAATAAAATACGAAGTTGTAGACGAAAAATATTGGCTAAACGGTGTAAAAGATAGTTACATTAACTGGGATAAGAGATTTGAAGACTATGATAACTACCTTTTCGGTGTTTCTGAAGCATATGTACAAGCAATTACAGGTCTTCATAAAAAATATATCGACTTCGCGACTGAACAAGTAATGAAACTTAAAGCTGATCGTGTATATAAATTCACACGAGATATTATAGAAAAACACAAGAAAAATGGACACCTTATCATCTTCATTTCGGGAAGTCCTGATTACCTTGTAGAAGCGATGGGTAAAAAACACCATGCATTTTTAGCTATAGGTAGTAAATACATTATAGAAGATGAAAAATTCACAGGTGAAGTAATTCCAATGTGGGATGCTGATAGTAAAAATAAAACTATCGATAAATTAGTCGAAGAATACAACATTGATCTTGACAAATCTTTTGCTTATGGGGACACTAATGGTGATTACAACATGTTAAGACGTGTTGGAAATCCTGTTGCCATGAACCCAAGTCGTGAATTACTAAGTAAAATTAAAGAAAATAAAGAACTATCTGAAAAAGCTACTATTCTAATCGAACGCAAAGACGTTATATATAAAACAAAAGCTAATATAGATATAGTAGAAATATAAAAGAAAGGGAGTGACTCGACAAAATCTTGTTTCTTAAGAAATCACGATTTTATCAAGTCACTCCCACAAAGTTTATTAGATATCTAAAAAGCTTTTATAAAGCAAATTTAGATATCAATAAACCACTGCATCTATGAGTTATCATATACACGGACTTTTGGGTCAATACCTTTCTTCACTCATTAAATACTAAGTATTATATAAGAATTCAGAACCTTCTTCACTATTAAGATTAACTCCAGAAACTAATCTATTACCCACTTTTTTATAGAGTTGAGCTTGAGTAGTGAAAGTTAGTTTGCTTCCATCTTCCTTAATAATTTTGAAACTCTTACCATTCACAGACCATTCAATTGATGCTCCATCATATTTTTTCAGAAGGTATCCTTTATATCGATTAACAAGATCAGAGCTCATTTTTCTCGCACCTTCTTCATCCATAGCTCCACCAATTCCTTGAGCATCGGCTGGCAATGAATTACTATCATTTAACAATGCAGGATTAGGACCTCCTAGCTCAACATCTGATCGATTTTTTTTACGTTCAAACTCTCTTGCTTTGTCTGCAAGTTCCTTAGCCTTTTGTGCAGCTTCCTGAGCTTTTTCATAAAGTTTAGTACCTACATCACTTAACAGTTGTTTTAGACTATTATTATTAAACTTGTATTTTTCTAAAATTTGAGATAAATCTTTACTAAAATTAGCATCAGTCTTAATATTTTTTATCTCTTCTTCTGCTTTCTTATAATTTTCTATATCAGCATTTAACCAGTTAATAGCAGCTGAAAAGTTTGAATTTGTATCAAGTTTTTTAGCTCTATCTAGACTATCTTTTGCTTCGTCAACCTTTTTATCATTTAGACTAATAGACGTATTTCTAACCTCTTTAGCAACTTTTATATCAGTCTTGATAGTTGGAATAACCTTCTGAGCAACATCAGTAGTTAGAGTCTCCAAGCCTTTCGCTCCTGCTTCGAAATCATGGCTGATATTAATCATATCAACATATTTTTGATACTCTTCTTTCACCTTCTTATCCTTTCCACTACCAAACATAAAATAATAAGCTGTAGCACAAATAATAAGCGCAACTATAATACTCGAAAATATAGCAATACTTTTTTTCATATATATTCTCCTGTTATCTAAAATCTCTCCACTCTTCGCGGACTATAGAATTATTATCTCATAGAAAATCGTATTTTACTAGAAATAATTTAACATAATAGATTTATCCTTTATTTATTAACGAGCATATCAATTACATACATATAAACAAAAAGCCATTGACTTCTGCACTCTTGCAGTTATCAACAGCTTTAAATCTATAACTATAGTATATTTTATTTTTCAGAATCTTTCCACACAAATAATGCTCCAACACTATTAATAATGTAGAAAATATATTTACCAACGTTAGCAAAGTTTCCTTGAACTACTGCTTTTGTAAGTTGAACAATATTATATAGTAACCAGAATGGCCATTGTGTAGTTAGCTTAAATGTATTTAATCCATTACCCATTAATGAGAATGCAAATGCAATTGTAGTTATATATGCAAGAGTACTCATCTTACCATGATATCCAATGTAGTTTGTTGCATATGAAAATACAAATGAAAGGATTGCAATTGCTGTTAAAACTGTATATAATTTTGCTTTTGACATTGTATTTGGTTTATCTGTAGATTTATTCCATACATAGATCGCACCCAAATAGATTAAAAATGTTACAGGGTATGTGATAATCGCAGCTTTGTTACCTAGGATATAATCAATAACTCCTGATAATACGGCATTAATAATACCTAAGTAGTTACCAAGTTTACTTAATTTTCCTGTGAATCTTGTAGATAACATTGAGATTCCAACGTTAATTACAGAAATAAGTCCGAATGGCACAAGTGCAGTCCATGGACCCCAATCAACAAATTTATCCAATCTTGTCGCTAAGTAACCTGACGCGATAGCAATACTAATTACTAAAACAACCCCTAGTAAATCAAACCATTTTGATGTTGCGAATATTTTTAATTTTTGTTTCATAAAGCCTTTTATTCCTTTTTAAAAGTACCGCATTAAATTAATGCAATCTTAATTTTTTAGGTTCTTAGTAGCTTTTTTATAACGCTTACTAAAAATCTACTTTCATTATACACCAAACATTTTCCACTTTCAATCGATTAATTTTCACTTTTTCACTCTACTATTATATAACATAAATATATTTTTAAAAACTCAATACTATAGTATCTTTTATCTTAAACTTCAATCTGATGCATAAAAAAGAAACTTAATAATTTAATTTTCTCAAAACAATTTTATTCATCATGTAAAACTTTTCTTTTTTATTTATTTTGTTTCTTATCACTTTACTTTCTAACTGATAATGATTATAATTTATAATAGATTAAATTGAAAGTGAGTATATTTATTAATGAAGAAAAACAAATTATTTATAGCTCTAATGGCTGGAACTATCGTAATTAGCGGATGTGCTTCTAAAACAGAGAAGAAAGAAGAAAACAAAACTGCTCAAATTGACACTTCTAAAGGTACAAAAGAGCAACTTAAACAAGCTACTGATCTTTATAAAAAATTCGTAGAAAACCAAGTAGATACTCTACTTAAAGATACTGAAAAATTCGCTGAAACTATTAAAGCTGGAAATCTAGAGGAAGCTAAGAAACAATATCCTGTTATTCGTATGGCTTATGAACGTTCAGAGCCAATTGCTGAAAGTTTTGGAGAATTAGACGTAAATATCGACTTCCGTCTTGCTGACTACTTAGAAGAAAACAAAACAGAAGAAGGTTGGCGCGGATTCCACAGAATTGAAAAAATTATGTGGGAACAAAATACTACTAAAGGTACTGAACAATATGCAGAACAACTAGTAAAAGACATTAAAGAATTAAAAGCTAAAGTTGCTACTGTTGAAGTTACTCCTGATTTAATGGTAACTGGGGCTGTTGACTTACTTAACGAAGTTGCAACACAAAAAATCACAGGAGAAGAAGAAATTTACTCTCACACTGACCTATACGACTTTAAAGCTAACATCGAAGGTGCTGAAGAAATCTTCAAAATTTTCAAACCTTTAATCGAGAAAAAAGATAGTAAATTAGCTAAAGATTTAACTGAAAAATTTGCTACAATTAATAGCTTATTAGATAAATATAAAACTGATGAAAAACACTACAAACTATATACTGACCTAACAAAAGAAAATACTAAAGAACTTTCTGAAGCAGTAACAAAATTAGGAGAACCACTTTCTCAAATGGGTGTAATTTTAGACGAAGAGGCTAAGTAATATGGAAGAATCTGGTAAAAAATGGACTGACAAAAAAATAACAAGGCGTGATTTCCTGAAAAAAGCAGGAATGACTGGAGCCGGTGCTGTTGTCGGAGCTTCTGCTCTTGGGGGATTTTTTGCAAACAAAGCTGAGAACAACCGAGCTATAGCTGATGGAGAAGAAAAAATCAGTTTCTATGGCAAACACCAAGCTGGGATTACTACTCTTATGCAAAAATGTGTTTATTTTGTCGTGCTAGATTTACACTCTACTAAGCGTGATGATGTAATCGACATGTTTAAGGAATGGACTAAATATAGTGAAAAATTAATGAACGGTGAACTAGTTGAACCTGCTCTTAAAAACCATTATTTACCACCAAAAGACACTGGAGAAACGGTAGGGTTAAATCCCTATCGTTTAACTCTGACATTTGGGATTAGTCCAAGTTTCTTAAAAAAAATGAACTTAAAAAATAAAAGTCTTGAAGAATTTAAAGACTTACCTCCTTTCGCTAGAGAACAATTAAAAGAAAAATATACTGGTGGAGATATTTGTATCCAAGCATGTGCAGATGATGAACAGGTAGCCTTCCATGCAGTACGTAACCTAGTTAGAAAAGCTCGCTCTACTGTAACTATGAAATGGAGCCAATCAGGTTTTGCTGCTATTGGTAATCGTCTTGAAACACCGCGTAACCTTTTCGGTTTTAAAGACGGTACTGCTAATGCAACTAAAGAAGACCAATTTGATAAAATTGTATGGTACGATAAGGACAACTGGATGAAAGATGGTAGCTACATGGCTGTAAGACGTATTCAAATGCACCTTGAGACATGGGATAGAACAAGTCTAAATGAACAGGAAAACACCTTTGGAAGATATAAAGACAGTGGTGCTCCTTTTGGAGAAACTGATGAATTTGCACCAATTGATCTTAATAAAAAAGGTCCAGATGGTAAGCCTTTAATTCCTGTAACTTCTCATGTCCACTTAGCACATAAACCTGGTGTAGAATTATTAAGACGTTCTTATTCTTATTCAGACGGTATAAATGAAACTACAGGACAATTCGACTCTGGTCTACTATTTATCTCATTCCAAAAAGATCCAAAACAATTTATAACTATCCAGAATAGTCTAGGAAACGAAGATAAGATGAATGAATACATAACTCATATCGGAAGTGGTCTATTTGCATGTTTTGGAGGAATTAAGGAGGGTGAGTATATTGGCAAAAAACTATTTGACTAAAATATTTTTAGCGTTTATCGTTCTTTTCAGTTTTAGCTCTCCATTTTTTAAAACTATTGTAGCAAAAGAATCATACAGTAATCTTTTTATAAAAATTACCGACGCTAACACTGCAATAAAAAATAACGAACAAGATAAAGCTAAAAAATTAATTGAAGAATTTAAAACAGAGTTTGAAGCAACGAAAAATTCAGATTCTGAAGCTGGAAAAAAAGTTAAACAAACATTAAAATCAAATGATATCAATGAAGAGCAACTAAGAGAGCTATCAACTACCCTACTTGCTTTTGAAAATGAACAAAATCCTTTAGACATTGAAGCCGAGAAAAAAGCTTTTAAAACAAAACTTTACCCTGCATTTGATAAATTAGAAAAAGCAATTGACACTAAAGATATTGAAACTATGAAAGCAGAATATGTTAAATACAATGCTGCTTGGGTGCGTAATGAAGGTATCGTAAGAACACTTGAACCTGCTTACTACGGAAAAGTAGAAACAACAATGTCATTTCTACGTAGTTCTATGGAGGTAGAACCATATGACTATCAAAATACAAAATTATATTTAACTGATTTAAAAACTTATCTAGATAATTTTCTTGCAGGTGAAAATCTAGAACAAAGTTCAGATGTTAAGACTCTTGAACAAGGAATAAAACTTCTTGAAGATAGCCTTACAGCCTTTAAAGATGGAAATAATAGTCAAGGTTTACAGAAAATGAAAAAATTCATAGAAGTTTGGCCTGTTATCGAAGGAGAAGTTCGCACACGTAACGCTTCACTATATACAAAAGTAGAAAGCGAAACTCCTATCATTATGGTTAAAGGTAGCGAACAAAAGTATCAAGAACAACTTAAAAACTTAATTGCAGAGCTTTCTAAAATCGATACGAAATCTAACTATACTGCATTAGATTCTATGCTGATTTTACTTCGTGAAGGTATTGAAGCATTAATTATCGTCTTATCTTTAGCAAGTGCATTAAAAGCTGCTAAACAGAAAAAAGGGTTAATCTGGATTTATGCGGGTGCCTTAGTAGGTATTCTTTCTAGTATATTTGCAGCCGTTATTTTAAAATACTCATTCCCTGCTCTATCATCTGGTACTAACCGTGAAATCATCGAAGGTGTTGTTGGTATCTTTGCAGTAATTATGATGATAGGTATTGGAATTTGGCTACATAGTAAAAGTTCTGTTAAAGCATGGAAAAAATATATGGATACAAAGTTAAATCTAGTTCTTTCAACTGGAAGCTTTATATCTATGTTCACACTTAGTTTCCTTGCAGTATTCCGTGAAGGTGCAGAAACTATCTTATTCTACGCTGGTATTATGCCATTAATTACTACAAGTAACTTACTAATAGGGATAGCTCTTGCTATTGTCGCTTTAATAATTATCGGTATAATTATGGTAAAAGCATCTGGAAAATTACCAATTAGCAAAGTATTCCTAGTTCTATCTTGGTTAATATACATTCTAGGATTCAAGATGCTAGGAGTAAGCATACACGCTTTACAAATAACTGACATGGTCTCAAATAACATTATAGATTACTTACCTACTATCGAAATTTTAGGAATCTATCCTAGTTTTGAAGTAATAATAGCTCAACTTATTTATATCATAGTTGTAGCAATTAGTATATTCTATGAAAAATCTAAAAATAAATAGGTAACTTGCGATGAAATATGGAGATAAAGTTTCTACCGTGGAGCATCTAACCGAACTTAGAAAGAGACTAATACTAAGCCTTGTGTTTTTTATTGTCTCTTTCATAGTAAGTTTATCATGGTCAGCGGATATTTATAAATTTTTAACTAGTAATTTTAATAATAAATTGATTGTTCTTGGACCTAATGATATACTATGGATATATCTAACTCTTGCGGGAATTTGTGCCTTCACATTTTCGATACCATTTATTTGTTATCAAATCTGGGCATTTATAAAACCTGCATTAGAAGAAAGAGAAGCTCGTGCATTATTAGCCTATATACCGGCAGTATTCATTTGTTTTTCAGTAGGCTTAGCTTTCGGGTTCTTTCTAGTAACTCCTGCTATCTTAAATGTTCTTCTTTCTATCGGGGATGATTTATTCAACACTCAATTAACAGCTCAAAACTATCTATCATTTGTCATTAATACGACGATACCGATAGCGATACTTTTTGAATTCCCTGTTATAGTTGCATTCCTAACATCATTAGGTATATTAACACCTACCTTCTTAACTAGAAATAGAAGATATGCATATTTTATACTAATTGTAATAGCAGTAGTCATTACACCTGCTGACTTTATTAGTGATATCGTTATGTCAATACCATTAATTTTAATTTATGAAATTAGCATTATTATTAGCAAGTATATTTACAACAAAAGAGGTGAAAAGTAATGGGATTTTTACGTGATATAGGAGCTCCTGGAGTCATAGTGCTTATCATAGCTGCTCTAATAATCTTCGGTCCTAAACGTCTACCTGAACTTGGAGAATCAATTGGAAAAATGTTCACATCATTTAAAAAATCAATTTCAGGATTAACAGAAGAGGAAAACTCAGGTAAAAAAGACGAAAAAAAAGATAATTAAAATTAGGGGGGCTTAAAAGTCCTAAAATTCAACAAAGTACATATGAGAACTCATAGACGCAGTGGTTTATTGATATCTAAATTCGCTTTATAAAAGCTTTTTAGATATCTAATAAACTGTGCGAGGGTGACTCGACAAAATCTTGTTTCTCCGAAATCACGATTTTTGAGTCACTCCCTGTAAAGTCTTTTTCTTTCTCTTATTTTGATAATTCAGCTAAATCATACGGTGTTTGCTGATAAACTTGGTTTAACCAGTTGTGATAGAATAAGTAAGCCACTCCACGCCATCTATTTTTAGGTGCTTTGGTATCATCATTTCCTGGGTAATAATTCACCGGAACTTCGATTGGAAGATTACTATTCTTATCACGAACATATTCATTATGAAGTGTATCTGCATCATATTCAATATGCCCTGTTACAAAAATCTTTCTAATATCTTTAGTCGCAGCTATTAATGTCCCAACCTCTTCTGATCTCGCTAATACATCAAGTTCAGAAATAGTAGGTAGTTTCTCTTCTTCTATTTTAGTATGCCTAGAATGAGGAGCTAAGAAAGTATCTGTAAATCCTCTTGTTAATGTATGATTTTCTATAAGAACATCATGTTCAAATACTCCAAATATCTTATCATCTACCTGTTCTTTTTTGACACCGAAGTGATAGTATAAACTAGCCTGAGCTGCCCAACAAATATTTAATGTTGAAAAGACATGAGTCTTACTCCAGTCAAAAATGCTATTCAATTCCCCCCAGTAATTTACATCTTCAAATTCTAGTTGTTCAACAGGAGCACCTGTAATAATAAGACCATCATAGTATTTATCTTTCACTTCATCAAATGTTTTATAGAATTTCTCTAAGTAAGACTGCGCTGTATTTTTTGCAATATGACTTGTCATATGAAGAAATTCTACCGTGATTTGAAGCGGAGAGTTTCCTAAAAGTCTTAATAATTGACGCTCAGTTTCTTCTTTTTTAGGCATTAGATTCAAAATTAAAATTTTCAATGGTCGTATATCTTGATTTTTAGCTCTATTCTCTTCTATTACGACTACTCCTTCTTCTAATAATTTATTCTTTACCGGTAATTCATTTTGAATACATATTGGCATTATTTTATCTCCTTAACTATTCTTTGTCTTAAATAAAAAAACTCGCCACTATTACAAACTTATGTAATAGGGACGAGTTTATCGTGTTACCACCCATGTTTATGGATATAAATATCCACCTTGATCGGCACGTGTTCATACCGCTGTGCTATATCGTGCACCAACGTAATTACCTATTAGATAATTATTACTCCGAGACCATTTTCAACTACATCTCTTCTTACTTTCTCACACCCACCGAAAGCTCTCTGTTGTGAATCAATTATAATCTACTTATCTCTTCAATGTTTTACATATTAATATTAATTTACTTAATAGTATAAAGAATTTAACACTATTTGTCAATAGAATTAGCTTAGACACTTCAAAGAAATTTTATGAATTACTATTCATATCTTTTTTGAATTTAAATTACCTCAATAGAGATTGTCAGTCTACTACTTAGAATTTCTTTTACGTCTCATCATTATTACACCAGCTGCTACTAACGCACCAAAAATTTCTACATTAGACTGTTTTTCACCAGTATTTGGCAATACTCCGATCTTTTTAGATTGTATCTCTGGTGTAGATTCCGATTTAGGCTCTGGCTTAGGCTCCGGTTTTGATTCCAGTTTCGGCTCTGGTTTTGGCTCTGGCTTAGGCTCTGGCTTAGGTTCCGGTTTTGGTTCCGGTTTTGGTTCTGGCTTAGGCTCTGGCTTAGGTTCCGGTTTTGGTTCCGGTTTTGGTTCTGGCTTAGGAGCCGGTGCGTTAGCCTCGAATTCCCATGTTCCTATAAACTCTACATCTGCTTTATTTACTGCTTTATTTTCAGCATCATATTTTTTAAATACCCATTTACCATCGTTTTCTACATCTACGTACTCTGTTTTTGTCGGTTGAGTTGCAACTACATTTGCTTTATCTACATAACGATTTTGGTCTGTTGGTTTATAGTTTTCGATTGCTTCTGGCAATGTCTTACCTGGTGTTCCACTTTCAAATTTGTATGTTACACCGTATTTATTAGCTTCGAGTACCCATGTTCCTATAAACTCTACATCTGCTTTATTTACTGCTTTACTTTCTGCATCGTAGCTCTTGAATACCCATTTACCATCGTTTTCTG
>NZ_CAUQNQ010000043.1:0-12118 GCF_963519265.1 uncultured Gemella sp.
GGTGTTTATTTATGAATTTGAATTGTAAAATAAAATTTGAGAAATATTTAAAAGAGAATAATTTAGAAGATAAAAATAATACATTAGAACTTTTCAGTCAGTTAAGTTTAGAACAACTTGCTGAAAAACTTCTTACTTTAGATGAAGATGAAATTGTGAACTATGCAATTGAATGTACTTGCGAAGAACTTCTTATTACTTCATCATATAAAATAGAACGTACTGGGATGAAACTTGGTCTTCACAGAATGGAACATATTCTTGAACTTTTCGATCATCCTGAAAAAAATCTTAAGGTAATTCACGTTGCCGGTACTAATGGTAAAGGTTCTACTTGTTCTTATTTAAAAGATGTCTTAAAAACTAAGTATAGAGTTGGATTATACACAAGTCCTGGTATGCTGAGTTTTAACGATAGAATTCGTGTTAACGATGATTTTATTTCATATAAAGAAGCTTATCGTTTATTCAAACTAGTTCAAGAAACTTATGACCAAAATAATCCAGATCCAAGTGATAAACTATCATTCTTTGAAATTATTACAGGTGTAGCTCTATTGTACTTTAGAGAGCAAAAAACAGATTTCGTAATTATGGAAGTTGGTCTTGGTGGAAGATATGATGGAACAAATATTTTTAAAGAAAAAGTATTATCTATCATTACAAAAATCGGTCTAGATCACACTGCGATTCTTGGTGATACTCTTGAAAAAATCGCCTATGAAAAAGGTGGAATTATCCAAGAAAATGATAATGTTCTAATTTACCCTGCTTGTGAAGGTGTTGTAAATGTAATAAAAGATATCTGCCAAGATAAAAATGCTAGCTTAAGTATTTTAAATGAAAAAGATATTGTCGTAAAAAAAATTGAAGCTAGAGATAATGAATTTTCGTATAAAGGTGTAGATTATTCTACAAAAATGGTCGGTGCTCACCAAACTTTTAACGCATCTCTAGCTCTAGAGGCATTATCAAATCTGAAAAAACGCAATATTATCGATATAGAAGATAGTGTCATAAAAGAAGCCTTAAGTAAATCAGTTTGGGTAGGACGTTTAGAATGGATTCGTGAAAATATTCTTCTAGACGGCGCCCACAACAATGATGGAATAGATAGTTTAGTAGCATACCTAGATAATCAAAAATTCCCTAAATTGAAAATTCTACTTGGTATTCTTGAAGACAAAGACTACAAAGACATGATTGAAAAATTAAAAACTATCCCCGCTGAATTCTCAGCGACAAAAGTTCCAATCGAGATTAAAGAATCAAATCTTGATAATCTAGTTCAAAGTTTTGGTGATACTCATGTCACTAAATATGAGAATTATGAGGTTGCTTTAAACAGTATTATTCCAAATCTACAAGACAATGAAATTCTTCTAATTACAGGTTCACTTTATCTTATCTCAGCGGTAAGAGGTGAAATATTAGAGAATTACTAAAAATATTAAAAATCCAGAAGGTAACTTAAAAGTTAGCTCTGGATTTTATTTATTGATTTTAATACATGGGATAGAAAAAAGAACCAGCATCGCTGCCGGTTCTTTTTTCTATTCATAGTTTTCTATAAAATGTTTTATCGCCGCTGCAAAATCTTCTACTACGTGTGTAGCTTGTCCTTTTACTTCTTGTGGCGCGCGATTCATACAGTATGAAACATCAGCTACCTTAAACATATCCACGTCATTTCCTGAGTCTCCTAAAGCTATTACTCTATCATACCCTGAACTGATAGCTTCAATACCACTAGCTTTAGAAATATTTTTTGCTGTGATTTCCATACGTGTTGAACCAGATTTATAAATTTCTACTTCTGGAAATTTCTCTTTCATTACATCGTAATGATAATCTAATTGTTCTTTTGTTGGTCTTACGTTAATCTTATAAATTATTTTTCCTTCTAATATTTCAAAAGGATTTTCGACACAAATTAGCTCCATGTTCCATAATCTATCTTTTTTCTCATGGTCAAAATTACCAATACGCTGTTTCCCATCTAAAGCATCAAATATTAATTTGCTTTCTTTTAGATATTCGAATATTCCAGTTAAATCTTTAGTAGGAATATATTTTTCAAAAAGAACTTCATCTTGTCTTGTTACGACCGCTCCGTTAAACCCTATCATGTGTGTAACATCCATATCATTACCTTGAGCAATGTATTTGATTTCTTCAACAGAACGCCCAGTCGCAACTGAGAAATCCCCGTAATTTTTAGCATCATGATACGCTTTTAAATCTTCTTTTTCGACGAATACTGAATTTTTTACAAATGTTCCGTCTAAGTCTGTAACAAACAAATTCTTCATGAAACTATTCCTCCATACCAAGCATGTCTTGGATTTCCATTTTTAATACATTAGCATGAGATCCATAAATTGATTGCATTTGCATATCACTTTCTGCAAATCCCATAGCTCCAAGTTTCGTTGTAATACGTTCTTGGTCTACTACACTCTTATCTTTAACATTGATTCTTAAACGAGTTATACAAGCATCTACAGCTTCGATGTTATCTGGACCACCATGTGCTTTGATTAGCTCAGTAGCTTGTTTTCTAATTCCTTCTGGTGTTTTTTGTACTGTTTCCATTACTTCATCATCACCAGCAGTTGTTAAATCAGTTGTTTTTGGTTCTTCTTTACCAATTGTAGCGATTTCTACACCAAGTTTAGCACGAGCTTCATTTTTGTTAGATAAACGAACTTCATCACTATCTTCACGACCAGGTGTTTTAAGGTCAAATTTAACAATCATAAATCTGAATACAATGTAGTAGATAAAGAAGTAAACCACACCTACGATTGGTACTAACCACCAAGCTGTTTTAGGACCTTGAAGTACTCCGTAGATTACCCAGTTAATAAATCCGTGTCCAGTTGGAGTAGCAACTCCAGCTCCTAGCATGTGCATTACGAATAATGCTGAACCTGCTAAAAATGCGTGTACTACATAAAGAATTGGCGCTACGAATAAGAATGTAAATTCGATTGGTTCTGTGATACCTGTTAAGAATGAAGTACCAGCTGCTGCGAATAATAATGAACCTACAACTTTACGTTTTTTCTCATCGGCAGTTTTATACATTGCATAAGCTGCACCAGAAAGACCGAACATAAAGTAAACGAATTTACCACCATTGAATCTTGTAATACTTGGATCTACGTGTTGTACATTTGGATCAGCTAGTGATGATAAGTAAGCGTTGATTGTACCAACTACACGTTGTCCACCAATTTCCCAAGCTCCACCTAATTCTGTTGTACGAACTGGCCAGTTCAGACCGTGGTGAAGACCGAATGGTAATAATGCTCTTTCAACTAAACCATATAAGAATGTTCCAATAGGTCCAGATTTAAGGATAAAGATTGATAATACACTGATACCTTTTTGTACTGGAGGCCATACGAAGAATAATCCAGTTGCTACAGCTGACATGATTACGATAGTTGCGATAGGTACGAAACGTGGTCCACTGAAGAATCCAATAACTGTTGGTAGTTGAACTTTAACAGCCCACTTATGAACGAAGTATACTACTATACCTACGATGATACCTCCGAAGACACTAAGGTCCATTGTTTGAATACCAAGAACTTTTGTCTGCATGGCATTAGATAATGCTAATTTGGCTTCATTACTTGATAATTTGCTAGTATCTACTAATTTGTGACTTTGTACTAATAGGAAGTTAAGTACGTAGTGTAATACGATAAATCCTAATAAACCAGAAAGTGCAGCAGAACCTTTTTCACGTTTTGCTAAACCTACAGCTACACCAACCGCAAAAATAATCGGTAAGTTATTAAATGCTGTATCCCCTAATACAATTAGAAATTTCATAATAAACTGAATAATGTCATTTTTTAATACTGGGAACATTTTTAATGTGTTTGAATTACTGAAGGCAGTCCCAATTCCTTTAATAATACCTGCACCAGGAAGTACAGATACTGGTAATAAGAACGAACGTCCGAATTGCTCAAAAGCAGAGACGAATTTATTTTTTTTCTTTGCCATTACCTTTTCTCCTTTTATAATTTTGTCTAGCCATATTATACCAAATTTGAAAACGATTTTTCCTGTTTTGCCTAAAAATTTCTTTCTTTGTAATTAATTACTAATTCAGTAAAATTTTACTAGACTATGTAAATCGCTTTAAAAATAGCTTTTATTTTCTAAATTTTTATGTTATGATACATAATACTGAGTAAAGAAAAGGAAATTGATTAATAAATTTTACTCTCGGAGGCAACTTATGTTTTTTGACAATTTAAAAAATAACTATGATAAACTATCTATTTCAGAACAACAAGCTATAGATTATCTAATGAAACAAGATAATATCGAACACACGACCTTAAAGGAAATTAAACAGACTGTTCTTGTTTCATCTTCTACTGTAATTCGTGCTTGTAAAAAATTAGGTTATAATACCTTTATCGATTTAAAATATGATTTAAAAATGAGTAAGGAACTAGCTAAAAAGAATAAAAACTCAACGGCCTCTACCTTCCTTTCTTTAAAAGAACAGCTTAGCGTTGAATTTTCTAGGACAATGTCTATACTGAATCAAGATGATTTCGATATTTTTGCCAATAAAATAATAAATGCTCGTCGTATATTTTGCGTAGGTAGTGGATCAAGTTACATGGTCATGAGTGATTTTAATAGAAAACTTAAGCTAATTAATCTTTGGTCAAACGATTATTTTGAACATTATTCTATTAAAAGAATCCCTGATATCTGTAAAAAGGAGGATGTCCTATTAGTATTTTCTCTTAGCGGAAATACTACGGTTATCAATGATTGTGTTTTAGAAGCTAAACAAAATGGTACGACTATTTTATCAATCACAAGTCTTGCGAACAGTACCTTAGCTAAAATGAGTGACCATTTGATTAAAGTCTATGATGCACCAAAAAACAGAAAAAAAATCCGTTCTCGTCTAATGTTAAGTGTAGTTGGAATTATTTTATTTGAAACTATCGTTAACACTATCAGTCCCGGAGAATATGTAATCGATTAATAAAAAGGTAGTGATTCAAAAGTCCTAAATTTTAAAAAAAGTATATATTATAACTCATAAACACAGTGACCTATTGATATCTAAATTCGCTTTATAAAAGCTTTTTAGATATCTACTAAACTGTGCGGAGGACTCAACAAAATCTTGTTTCTTTGAAATCGCGATTTTTGGGTCGCTCCCACTCTCTTATCTTATTTGATTTATGATTTTTTTCATTCATCAAATTTAACAGCAAATCACAAAAAGGAGGTGAACTTATCTCACCTCCTTTTCTTATGTTTTAATTAGTCTTTTTGCTTTTAACCTTACTTTTAGGAACACGTTTAGCAGAACCTATATTCCAGACAGTTTCCTCTTGTGAAGCTATTTCTTTATATATATTCGCATTATTTTTCACTGCACCGTCTATTTCTTTAGATTCTACTACTTTTTTTTCTACTGATTGCTTTTCAGTTTTTTTTACTTTTGGAGTAGTAGTTTTTACAGGTTCATTGATAGAAAGCCCAGTAGTTGATATACCTACTTGTTTTTTTGAACTTTCTGTCGTATTGCGTGATGCTGAACCATAAACAGATGAATATACTGGCGACGGCTTGAATTTTCCTACGCTACGCGGTTTCGGTGTAATAGTATTTGAACTCATCATTTGTCCAGTTACTGATCTAGTAGATGTTGATAATCCTGATGAAGAATATTTTTCAAAAATAGCATCAAGTATTTTCTGATTATTTTCTATTTTCTCTTTACTTACAGGTCTATAACCGTAATCAACTGTTTTATATTCACCTAGTTTAGTACCATTTCCTTTATCGAAGTATTCAGAAACGTCATTAGTATATAATTTTTCTATATATTCAATTCCACGTTCTTCCTCTTCTTCTTTACTTGCTTCTTCATAAGATTTAATATCCTCTAATCTCTTCTCTGCAACTTCCTTAGGAACAACTTTCTCATCAGTGAACTTATCTACATCATTAGTAACTTTAACAACTTTATTATTTGGTGATACTTCTCTTAATAAGCTATCAATGTTCACTGAATCAACTGACTCTTCAAGGTAATTTTGTTCTTCAAGTTCTTCGATTTCCTCTTCATCTAAATGGTAATCGCTATAACCTGATAATTTATCTTTCTTGACCTCTTTGAATTCTTCATACTCCTCTACTTCGATATCTTTTATCTTAGCCGCTTCTTGAACTAAATCTACATAAGACTTTTCTTTTTTATCTTTTCTTAAATCTTCTAGGTTTTCATTCAGTTCTTCAATTTCAGGTAGAGTTTCTTCTTTTTTCGGAGAAATATCTATATTCTCAGTTTCTATTAGTTCATCTAAAGCTGTTTTTTCTTGAATACTTTCAGCCTTTTTACCTTCGTATAAACCTTTTCTGAAGTTTTCTACATCCTCTGTAACCTCTTGACTTTCTTCAAATCTGTCACCCACAAGTTTTTTACTAACTCTATCAATATCATCTTCAAATAAATCTTCAGCACCTTCTAGTATATCATTTACAGAAGTATATTTAAGTTTCTCACGACGACTTCCTTCTGCATCTAGTTCTCTAACTTCAAGTTCAGGAGTTTCTTTTTCATGAGTTTTGTTTTCTTTAGCACGAATTTCATCGAAAATACCGTCTAATTTTTCGTTTTTCTTAGCATATAACGGATTGTCTTTTTCGATTTTATCACTTCTTCTCTCAAGAGTATTAAAGTTTTCTTCGAATTCTTGTCTTGCCTCTTTATTTTTAGTGATTCTTTCTTCTTGAACAGAAGCTTCTTCTTTGACTTGCTCTTTAAATTTGCCTGCTACTTCTTCTTTCAACTCACTGCTATCTTTACCTAGTACTACACTGTCTCCTAGAGAATCAATTTTATGATCTTGTTTTAATCTCTTAGTTCTAACAGCTGCCAGCGTCGGATGCGTTCTTCTCGGTGGATTTTCATCAAAGATGTCAACATCGCGTATTTCAGAACCTGTTACTCCAAGTTTTTTCAATGCATCACCTAAATCTGTTACTTTTCCTTTTGAAACTACCTCTTCTTTTTCTTCATATTCTGTAATATCAATTTCTTCAAACTTAGGTGTTACTTTCTGTTCTTTTTCTTGTTCTACAAACTCAATTTCAAGTTCATCCTCAGATTCTTCTATTTTTTCTACTTTTGATTGAGCTTTTTTCTTATCAAGATTTTTATCTTCTCCAAAGTCTTCTTCAAAATTATCTAACACGGCATCTAGTTCTTCTTGATCAATTTCATCATCACTTACATTGAACAATTTATCTTTAAGTCTTGAGAAGAATCCTACTTTTTCCTCATTTTCTTCATAGTCGTCTTCATAGTCTTTTTCTACTACTCTAGATTTTTGTCTTTGTTCACGTTTCTGACGCTCTAAATATGTTTTATAGTCCTCAGCCTCATCATCTTCGTCTTCTTCATCTAGATATTCATCATCTAAGAACTCTTCATCTTCTTTTTTATTAGAACTGAATAATCCTTTAAGTTTAGAAATAAAGCCATTTTCTTTTTTAGATTTTTTCTCTTGCTTCAAATCTTCTTCGTAATCATCTTCATAATCTTCAAAGTCATCATAGTTATCTACTTCGAAATCATCAAGATTAACTTCTTCATAATCTTCAATCTTTTTAGATTCTTTCTCGTCACGTTTTCTAGTACTACGTTGTGAACTAAATTCATCCTCATCAAATGATTTTTTAGTTTTATTAGAACTAAAATCTATTTCGAAATCCTCATCTTCATCAAGATAAACTCTTTCTTTTCTTCTGTTTTCAGCTCTTTTTTCCCTACGTTCAGCTAAATCGTCTTTTCTCTCTTTTTTAGCTGTGCTTTCTTCGTATATCTCATCTTCGTTTTCTTCTAAAAACCATTTTTTCCAATTTACCATATTTCACACCTCCTAATTAGATTTTATTTAAGATTCAAATCTTTCACGCGAGTTCCTACTTTAGCATTTTCATCTAATACTAAAATACCTCTTGCTTCTTCTTGTGGTAAACCTAGTTCGCGTTTTGAACATAGCATACCATTTGATTCAACTCCACGTAGTTTTGATTTTTTAATTAATAGACCACTTGGCATCATTGCTCCACTTAGAGCTACTACTACCTTTTGTCCTGCCTCTACATTTGGAGCACCACATACAATTTGTAGTGTTTCTTCTTCATTAACTTTTACTTCTGTTACTTTTAATTTATCTGCGTCTGGGTGTTTTTCACAACTTAAAACTTCCCCAACTACAAAGAACTCATCATTATTACCTTCTAGGTCAATTTTAATTCCATTTTTTTCTAATCGTTTTTGAAGGATTTCTTTTTGCTCTTCTGTTAAATCGATACTACCTTCTCCATCTAATTTTAAGTTCTCAACATTAAAAATATTTAATCCTACTAAAGCGCCATTTTCATCTTTAATTAGTGTAATATTCTTCTTATCTTCGTATGTTACCTCTTCCTTACTTTGAATAGTAATTAATAATGTTTCTCCTAACATCTTCTTATTGTAAAAAAATAACATGAATCTCTCTCCTATAATAAATTTTAATTTTAAAGTTATTCTACAAAAATAAAATAACTCTCTAGTTCTTTTCCATCGTATTTAAACGTTATTGTTGTTATCGGTACTAGTCCTTCTGTAAAAAAATGAACCATCATTTTTTGTAAAACTTCTAGTCCTTGCTTATTCTGTACATCTGCAATTATCAATGTATCTTGATGAGGTAAACCTACATAGAATGAATCACCTATTTTATCATAAAAGTAATTCAAGACATTTTTATCGATTATTCTCGCCCCATCGTAACCGTCTTTTGCATTTAGGAAATAGAATTTATTTCCTGCAACTTCATCCACATTATACTTAAGTGGTAGTTTTTCTAAATTATCTTTAGCATATCCTAAAAATTCTTCTTCAGTCTTAGAAAATCTACTTAAAAAACTACCATCTAATAATTTATAACCATCTTTAAAATCATAAGCTAAATATATTCTAGTTTCATTTGTATGATAAAAACTAACAAGATTTTTCTCGTTATCTTTGTTAAAACTACTAGCTCTAACCACTGGAAAAATATTTTCCAATAATTCATCCTCAGTTATATCATCTATAGAAAGTTTTTTTTGTGCATTGAAGTTTCCTACTATGTAGTAAACAAATTCTTCTATCTTCTTGTCACTTTCGCTAGTTTTTTTATCTCCTAACTTCCTTATAAAACTATCTATATCAATCTTAGCACGGCGATTTTCATATTCTAAAATAAAAACACTGCTTTCTCTTTCTCGCCTCTCATGAATTTTTAAAGTAGGTAGTTTTTCTATTATTTTTTCAAATATATAATCTCTTGAATAAGACATACTGCCTCCTATTTTGTGTATAATACGGCAACTTAATTATACCATATTCATTCGCATTCAATCAACACAATTAAGCAATATATACAAATATTATTCACTTTTTTACAGTGTATATATTTTATTGCACCTTTAGCTTTATTTTGTTATAATTTTATATATATACTTCGGAGGATTTTTTATGGATATAGAAATAAAAAGAGCCGAATTACAAACAAAATACAATAACTGGATTAATAAGAATACAAGAAGATTAATAGTTGCTTTTATAGCTTATATAGTAATTATCCTTATAAATTTTTTACTATTAAAAAAACCTAAGATCACTCTTTTTTCTAGCTTCTTATTTTTCACATATACAGTTTATGTATTATCATTAATTTGGTTTATAAAAAATAAATTAATCGCAAATATCGACTCTGTTGATTTCGATGTGAAATAAAAGTACTTAAATTAATCATGTAGGATTATTTAAGTACTTTTGTTATTTTCTGTATATTATTATAGATACTATTTTTAAATTTTTTATAAAATATACCTTTATATTTTTAAAAATGAAAACTGAAAAATATATAAAAAAATTTTTTCAAAAAACAAAAAAAACTTACGAAAAAAATTTTTTTATGCTATAATCTGTTCATATTTCTTAAAAAATCGAAAGGAGTCAATATGATATTAAAAAGAAATTCTAAATTGTTTCTAGTGCTCTTTCTAGGAACTTTATCGGCTTTCGGGCCTTTTGTTACAGATTTATATTTACCTGCATTACCTTATATGAGTGAGTTTTTTAATGCTAGTACTTCTACTATTCAACTTACTCTAACAGGTAGTATGGTCGGACTTGCATTAGGACAGCTACTTATCGGACCTATTAGTGATAGATATGGTCGTAAAAATCCATTAATAATTAGCTTAATAGTTTATTTAATAAGTACTATATCTATTATCATTTTTCCTAATATATACGCAATGATAGTGTTACGATTTATCCAAGGTGTATCTTCTGCAGGAGCTGTAGTTATTTCTCGTGCTATTTCTACAGATTTATACCACGGACGTGAATTAGCTGCTTTCTTTGCCCTACTTATGGCTGTTAACGGCTTGGCACCTATTCTTTCTCCTATCCTAGGAAGTTTATTACTAGAACTTACAGACTGGAGAGGAATTTTCGTTACACTTGCACTGATCGGTGTAGTTTTATTAGCTGTAAGTTTGAAATTCCATGAATCTTTAGCCGTTGAAAAACGCTTAGATGTTCCAATAACTAAGACATATTATTCTCTTGTATATGTTGTGAAAAATAGATTATTCTTTGCTCTTGTTATTATTCAAGGATTTGCCTTAGCTGCTATGTTCGCCTATATTGCGGCATCTCCATTTATCTTACAAACTCATTATAGCTTAAGTCCATTAATGTATAGCTTATGCTTTGGTCTGAATGGTTTTGCTATAGTTTTAGGAAGCAAGAGCGCTGGTAATTTCAAAGAAAAAGCTAGTATCAAACTAGGGTTATCCCTTATGTTATTAGTTAGCATCTACCTTGCAGTTGCACTAACTCTTACACTACCTTTCCTATTTATCGAAGTAGGATTCTTCCTTCTTCTACTAGGATTAGGATTTATTTTACCTGCTGGTTCTGCTATCGCTATGAGTTTAGAACGTGAGCGTGCTGGAAGTGCCTCGGCTTTCTTTGGGTTTGTACCATTCTTCTTAGGTGGCGTTGTTTCACCATTAGTAGGAATTGGAAATATCTTCCACTCTAGTGCAATAGCAATCGTAATTTGTTCAGCTATATCATTTATAACATTCAAACTAGTTGAAAAGAAAATATAAAACAAAAAATCTAAGTTATAAAATAGGATGACCTCTCTACTTTAGAGATGAGTTCATCCTCTATGACTTAGATTTTCTTTTCTAGTTATTATAAGACTTGTTTTATCCCTTTATTTATGATAAGTTGAAAGTGAAAAATAATAGCAGGTGTGTTAGGGAGCAACTCAAAAATCGTGATTTTAAAAAATCAATTTTATTGAGTCATCATAAATAAAAAGGGGGCATAAAGATGTATATTCCAACAATAGTAATAATTTGTATGGTATGTGGCGCTATAGGTGGAACTATAGGTTATTATCTTACAAAAAAGAATAAAAAAAGAAAAAAATAAAGAAGACGATTAATCGTCTTCTTTTGCTTATTTATTACATTCCCCAAGCTGATAAACCTTGTGCTTGATATGCACGAGTTGCTGAGTCGATTTGGTCTTGAACTGTTGCTGTAGATCCCCATCCAGGCATTGTTTGGAATAATCCACTAGCTCCAGAAGCATTTCTAGCTCCTACTTGACCATTTGATTCACGAGCGATGATGTGTTCCCAAGTTGATGCTGGTACTCCAGTACGACGAGCCATTTCTTGAGCTGCTGCTGCTCCATCTGCCCCTGCAGTGTTACCATTTGATAGTACAACAGATCCACCTGGTGCTGAATATGATTGAGCTGGCGCTGCATAAGCTTGTTGAGCTGCTACTTCTTGTTGTTGAGCTGCTGGACGTTGTTTAGTTCCTACTACTACAACTTTTGCTGTAGCTTCAGTGATTACTTTCTCAGAAGCAACTTCTCTAGATACTTCTTTACCTTTTTCTCTTATAACGTTGTAAGTAACTTCTTTCTCACCATTTTTACCTTCAACTTTTGTAACTTTTTCATCTACATATTTAGAATCATCTT
>NZ_CAUQNQ010000044.1:0-11986 GCF_963519265.1 uncultured Gemella sp.
CTATTGAAAAATATCTAGGGAAAAAATATAGAGTAATATCTTCAAAAGGTCATGTAAGAGATCTTCCTAAAAGTAGAATGGGAGTAGAAGTGCTAGATAATGGAAATGTAGATGTTGATTACATTTCTATAAGAGGGAAGGGTGATGTAATTAAGTCTTTAAAAAAAGAAGCCAAAGGAAAGAAAGTATTCCTAGCATCCGACCCCGATAGAGAAGGAGAGGCAATAGCTTGGCATATTGCACATATTTTAGGATTAGATAATAATTCTGATAATAGAATTGTTTTTAATGAAATAACAAAAGACGCGGTAAAAGATGCAATAAAGCATCCACGTAAGATAAATACTGATTTAGTTCAGTCACAACAAGCTAGAAGAATATTAGATCGTTTAGTTGGATATAATATTTCTCCTGTACTTTGGAAAAAAGTAAAACCAAAGCTATCTGCTGGAAGAGTACAAAATGCAGCTCTAAAGCTAATTGTTGATAGAGAAGAAGAAATTCAAAAATTCGTTCCACAAGAATATTGGTCTATGCCAATCGATTTTATAAAAAATAGAAAAGTCTTAATGGCTAATTTCTATTCTTATAAAGGTGAAAAACTTAAACTTGAAAGTAAAAAAGATGTAGATAATATAAGAAAAGCAATAGTAGGTGATACATTTAAAGTTATTGATGTAGCAAAAACTAATAAGAATAGAAATGCACCGAATGTTTATATCACTTCTACAATGCAACAAGATGCTTCAAGAAAGATTAATTTTAAAACTCGTAAGACAATGAGTGTAGCTCAAGAGTTATATGAAGGTATAAATCTTAAAAAGTTAGGTGGAGTTACAGGTTTAATTACATACATGAGAACGGACTCTACAAGAGTTTCTGATGAAGCGGTTAAGATGGCTAGTGATTATATACTAAACAATTTTGGTAAAGAATATCTAGTATCAGCAGTAAAAGCTAGAAAATCAAGTAAGAATGTTCAAGATGCTCACGAAGGAATTAGACCTACGAATATTAATTTCACACCTGACAGCATTAAAGAATACTTATCTAATGATCAATATAAATTGTATAAACTTATATGGGAAAGATTTATTGCAAGTAGAATGAGTGCAGCTGTTTATGAAACGAGTACAACTACATTTGAAAATAATAAGGTTATATATCGTGGAGCACATTCTAGGCTACTGTTTAATGGATTCTTAGCTGTATTGAAGGAAAAAGAAAAAGTAAAACTTGCCCCAGAATTTGAAGTTGGAGAAGATGCAAAAGTTAAAGAAATTAAAGAAGAACAGCATTTTACTCAACCACCTGCACGCTATTCTGAAGCTAAACTGATAGCTGAGCTTGAAGAATTAGGAGTAGGACGCCCTTCAACTTATGCAACAATTGTTGATACTTTACAAAAAAGATATTATGCAAAATTACAAAACAAAGTATTTACACCAACTGAATTAGGAACATTAGTTAGTAAGATAACAGAACAATATTTTCCTGATATAATAAACACTAAGTTTACAGCTAATCTTGAGAGTCAATTAGACGATATAGCAGAAGGTAAAGTAGGCTGGGAAAAAACTATATATAATTTCTATAGTAATTTTAGAAAAGATGTTGAAAAAGCAGAAACTGAAATGGAAAAAGTAGAAATTAAACAAGAATTTACTGGAGAAAGCTGCCCAGAGTGTTCTTCACCACTTGTATTTAAGTTGGGTAAATTTGGTAAGTTTATTGCTTGTTCTAACTTCCCTGATTGTAGATATACAAATACTATTCAAAAAAAGGTAGGGGTAGTCTGTCCAAAATGTAAGAAACATGAGATTTTAGAGAAGAAATCTAAAAAAGGAAAGTTATTCTACGGTTGTGAAGGATTCCCAGAATGTGATTTTGTGTCATGGGATAAACCTATAAATAGAAATTGTCCAAAATGTGAGAATATCTTATATGAAGGAAAAAAAGGTGTTCATTGTGCACACTGTGATTATAAAGAAGAACAAAAAAAATAGAAAAATTTTAAAAAAAGATTTAATAATTGTTTTCGATTATTAAATCTTTTAAATTTTTTTTAAATTTTATTTTTAGTATTATACTAATTATATGAAACTGATTACATTATTGAATTATTTGGATTGGAAACGGAGAACTTCACTTATAATTTCATTCAATTGTCAGAAAATTTAAAACATTTATCCAACAAAAAAAGAAATAATTTTAAAAAATATATTGACAAAAGTTAATAAATATATTATTGTATATAACATACTAAAAAAATAAAAAATTTGAAGGAGATGACATGTTGAAATTTTTAAAGAAAAATCCATACGTATCAATCGGACTTATGTTATTTGCATTATTCTTTGGAGCTGGTAATTTAATTTTCCCAGCATTCTTAGGACAAAACGCTGGAACAAACTTATCTACAGCGATGATTGGCTTTATTATTATGGGAGTGGGATTACCACTATTAGGAGTTATTGTAATGGGGTATTCAGGAGCTGAAGACCTATTAGACTTATCAAGTAGAGCAGGGAAAGTATTTGGTGTTGCTTTTACGACTTTATTATACTTAACAATTGGACCTTTCTTTGCAATCCCTAGAACAGGGACAACTACTTATGAATTAGGATTATCAAGCCTTGTAGCCCCAGAAAATACTACAATTGCTCAAGCGATTTTCTTAGCATTCTTTATGGGGCTTACATTATGGTTAGCTATAAGTCCTAATAAATTAGTAGATAGAATCGGAACTGTAATCACACCAGTTTTATTACTATCAATGGTTGTCTTAATCGTAGCATCATTAGTTAAACCAATGGGCGTTGCTCAAGAACCTACAAAAACATACCAAACGACTTCATTAGCATTTACGAATGGTCTTATGGAAGGATATAATACAATGGATGCTTTAGCATCATTAGTATTTGGTATTATCGTAATTAACTCTGTTAAACTTTACGGAGCAAAAACTAAAAAAGAAGTATTTAACAATGCAGCTAAATCAGCAATTATTGCTGCTGTGTTATTAGCTTTAGTATATGTATTTATCTCTAATATCGGAGCAACATCAGTTTCTGTTTTAGGATTACAGAAGACTGGAGCTGGAGTATTAACAGGAGCAACAACATATTACTTTGGTAATGTTGGAAAATTATTACTATTTGTTATCGTATTCTTAGCTTGTTTAACTACAAGTGTTGGTTTAGTAACAGCTTGTGCTTCATTCTTCGTAAGATTATACGATAAAGTTAGCTATAAAACTTATGCTGTTGCATTAACATTATTCTCATTCGCAGTGGGTAACTACGGATTAGCAGCAATCATCCAAGGAGCTGTTCCGGTTCTTGTTTTACTATACCCATTGACTATGGTATTAATCTTACTAGGATTTTTAAATAACTTCTTCGGTGGGAAAAAAGTAGTTTATGTTTGTACAGTTGTATTTACAGGATTGTTTAGTTTATATTCTACTGTAGTTTCAACATTTAAACTTGCAGTTCCTGCAGTTGATAATGTACTAGCTAAAGTAAACTTCCTTCCAGTACCAGCTGATTTTGCATGGTTAAACTATGCGTTAATCGGATTTGTACTAGGAATTGTACTTTCATTCTTTGTAAAAGAAAATAAATAATCACATCTAAGATGGTAGAAGATATTTCTTCTATCATCTTCTATTTTTTGACTATTGTTTTTGACATTAAGTTAAAGCAATGGTATTATTATAAGATGTAATCTAATATTTAATAGAGATAAAAATTAATATAATAACAGAATGTTACATTAATGTTATTTTTTATAGGAGAAATAATGGTTTTAGAATTTAAAGGATATAGAAAAAAAATAAAAAAAGATACAATATTAGAACTTGATTTTGCAGTTGATACTGGGGAAATCTTAACAATTGTTAATAATAGTTGTGCAAGTTTAGGTATGCTAAAAGAATCATTTAGACAAAGAACAAAGTTTAAAGGAGAGATTCTTTTCGATGGTGAGAATATAAATAATCAGAAACTTTTATTTGCTAAAGATTTTGGTTTTTATAATGATTTATCATTATTAAAAAATATAAAGAAAGCATTGGCTTTATTCAATATAAAAATCTTGGAAGAAGAGTTAATTAATGACTTGGAGTTTTTAGGCTTAGAATCTTCAAAAAAATATAAAGAATTAAAAGCGAATGAAATAACAAAGTTTCATATTCTGTTTTCAATTTTAGTGGATCAAAATGTATTGATTGTTGACAATACAGAAGAGGACTTAACGCTTGAGGATAAAGAGACGATAAGTGAATTGATTCTTGACAAATCAAATAATGCTAACGTTATTATTCTAGATACAATGCTTAATAGACATAATAGTATTGCTGATAAAGTTTTAGTTATTACAGATAGTATTAAATCATATTTTGGAAGTTTAGAGGATTTATTAATCTTAAAACAACTTATGGCTATTAATGTATCTAGTCAAGATAGATTAGATGAAGTACTAACTGGATATCAATTTACTATTTATCATAATAATGAAATAGTTGTGAGAGAAGATGTTCTTGAAGAAGTCGTTTATGCTTTATTAAAAAATGATATAGAAGTATTTCAAATTCGTAACTTGGGTGAAAAAATAAAATTATATGAGGGCGAGGCTGATTTATAATGTTGTTTTCAGTAGAATTTGGAAAGTTGTTTAGACGAAAATTTAATTATTTATTTTTAATTATTTTAGCATTAATTAACTTTGCATTTGTATATAAAGTGGATACATTGGCGACATTTTATGATATGTCAATCGTAAATATTATGTTTTCTATTGTGGTAAAGATAAATTTAGTTTTAGTAATTTTCATTATGGGATTAAATTATATATATTCGTATAGAGAAGATTATATTTCAAAAGTCAGCGTACTTTTAATTATGAGAAAAAAGAAAAGTATTCGAGATATCTCTGCTATTTTAGCTAATTTAATTTATTTTTTAGGTTACTACGTTATAGTAATCTCATGTCTTTTAGGTATTATTTTCTTACGTAAGAGAAATATCTTTGAAGAATTAAAAACAATAATGATTAATGTTGGTACATTAGGAGCATATGCTACGATGTTAGTTTTATTATTCGTGTTTGCTAATCTTATTTTCTTATTAGCTTTAACATTGTTTAATAATACAAATCTAGCGATTTCATTTTCACTTTTATATTTTATAGGTGGTGAAGTGATAGCGAATATGATTAAAGCACGTTTGTCTGTTCCGGCGATTAGAGTAGATAATAGTGTATTAACTATCTTTACGAAATCATTTAATCTATTAAATCAAAATATTACATTTAACCTAGGTAGTTTTTTACCGCTAGTGTTAAATATGATAGGATTGATGATTGTTATAGTTATTGTTAGATTTATGAAAAAAATAATAGGATAGAAGGAGATAATAATGGATTCACAGATACTAATTCAATATGTAATAGTATTATTAAGTTTAGTGTTATTAGAAGGCTTACTATCAGCTGATAATGCTATTGTTCTAGCTGTCATGGTTAGACACTTGCCTCCAAAAGAGCAAAAACATGCATTAATGTATGGTCTGGCTGGAGCTTTAATATTTAGAATCATAGCGATTTTTTTAATTACGGTATTAGCACAGTATTGGGAAATTCAAGTTTTAGGTGGGTTATACTTGCTATATATGGCAGGTGCGCATATTAAAGAATTTTTCGATAAGAGAAAACAAGGTAATGAAACTGAAGAAATTGCTGAACCTAAAAAACAAAGTGGTTTTTGGGCGACTGTAATTAAAGTTGAGCTTACTGATGTAGCTTTTGCGATTGATTCAATTTTAGCTGCAGTAGCGATTGCCATAACACTACCACATATTTCTGAAACCTCAATTGGAGGTATTAACCTTGGTCAATTCTCAGTAATGGTAATAGGTGGATTTATAGGTGTAGTAATTATGCGTTATGCAGCTAATATATTTATCAAAGTTTTGGAAACTAAACCTGGTTTGGAAATCGCCGCATTCCTTATTGTTGGTTGGGTTGGTATTAAGCTATTTGTGATTGCAGCTGCTCATGAAAAATTAGCACTTATTCCGCATGAGTTTCCACATTCTACACTTTGGACTGTTATTTTCTGGGTCGTACTACTTGGATTATTAGTGTGGGGAGTATTAGTTTCAAAAAGATTTGAAAATAAATAATATTTTAGAAAAGGCTGACCTGAAAGCCTAAACCTTAAAAAGTCTATATAATAACTCATAGATGTAGTGGCTTATTGATATTTAAATTCGCTTTATAGAAGCTTTTTAGATATCAATAAACTTTGCGGGGAGGACTCTACAAAATCTTATTTCTTCGAAATCACGATTTTGTAGAGTCCTCCCTTTTTTAGTATTTGTATATTTTTTATTTTCATATACACAAATTGATATCTATGATATAATTTTGAATTATATATTAAAATACAAGGAGGATAAAAATGGCATTTGATGGTTTTTTCATAAGAAAAATGGTGAAAGAATTAGAAGAAAATATATTAAATGGTCGTATAAATAAAATAAATAATTTATCAACAGACGAATTTGTATTTTCTGTTAGAAAAGGAAAGAATTTAAAATTGTTTTTATCTGCAAATTCAAGTGCATCTAGAATACAGTTAACAAATAATAGTTTTGAAAATCCTTCAACACCTTCGAACTTTTGTTCAGTACTGAGAAAGTATTTAACAGGTGGAATAATATTAGAGATTAATCAAGTTAATAATGACCGAATAGTAATTTTTAAAATTAAAAACTTTGATGATTTAGGATATGAAAAGTATTATTATCTAATTTCGGAATTAATGGGTAAACACTCAAATATAATATTAACTAATGAAGATAATATAATCTTAGAGTCTTTAAAAAATAGCTACAGCCTTGAATATAAGAGATCGACTATATCCAATATGGAATATACCCTTCCTCCGACTGTTGAAAAAATTAATCCATTTGATTTTAGTCGCTATAGTGATACTGATTTTTCTATTGATGATAAGAAATTCTTAATGAAAAATTTCTACGGTGTTTCAGCATTACTGAATAATTATTTTGAAAAAAAATCGGAAGAAGATTTGAAAAATTCATTTATTAGTTTTTGTAAAGAATTCGATAATTACTTTAAACCCGTTTTACTTGAAGAGAATAATAAGAAGGATTTTTATTTCTTTGAAGTTAAAGAGTATAGTAGAGATTTTGAATCATTGTCACAATTATTAGATTACTACTACATGGATATAGCTAGAGAGTCAATAAATAAAAATACTGACAGAAAGCTTTTTAATTTTGTTAATTCTAAAATAAATAGATTAAATAAGAAAATTGATATATTAAAAGATGAACTGGAACAAGCTAATAATAGAGATGATTATAAATTAAAGGGACAACTTCTAATTTCAAACATTTATTTATTTAAAAAAGAAATACCAGAGATTGTAACACTGCAAAATTTTTATAGTGAAGATTTATCGGATATTGAGATTGAGTTAGATCCAAATCTAACTATTGAGAAAAATTCAGAGAAGTACTTTAATTTATATAAAAAAAATAAAAGAACTATTGAGAATTTGATTGAACAAATAGAGATTGCAAAACAGGATTTAGGATATTTTGAGACTATTAAATTCCAAATTGAAAATGCTGATAAAACGGACATAGCGGAAATCAAAGAAGAATTGATTGCTAATGGAATATTAAAAGAAAAGATTAAGGTTAATAAGAAAAAGAATAAGAGTAATTATTTTATTGTTAATCATAATGGTGTAGCTATATATGTTGGAAAAAATAATCTTCAAAATGATGCGATTACTAATAAATTAGCAAGACGAGACTATCTATGGTTTCATGCGAAAGACATTCCTGGTAGTCATGTGGTAATCTTTGATAATAATCCTAGTGAAGAAACAATAGAAGTTGCATCAATGTTAGCTGCTTATTATTCGAAGTTTAAAAATGAAGAGTATGTTAATGTTGATAGAACGTTAATTAAAAATGTAAAAAAAATATCTGGTGCTAAACCGGGCTTAGTAACTTATACCGGACAAAAAACTGTTAAGCAAAAAATTGATAAAAATCTTATAGGAGAGCTTTTAATGAAATAAAATAATTAACTAGTCAAGGAAGGTGAACATATGAATGATAAATTAGACGTAAAGGCTGGTGTAAAAGACACATTACCGACAGTTTTTGGATATATAGGCATAGGATTAGCCTTTGGAATTATTGCAAGTTCGGTTGGGCTTAATCCTTTCTTTGTTGGAGCGATGTCGTTATTTATATATGCAGGTGGTGCTCAATTCATAACTGTAAGCATGCTTTCTAGTAGTTTTCCTATACTCTCAATTGTCTTAGCAACATTTTTAATCAACTCAAGAATGATATTGATGAGCATGGCAACAGCTCCATTTTTCAAGCGATACAGTGTATTTAAAAATATTATAATTGGTACTTTTTTAACTGATGAGAGTTTCGCTTTAGGAATGAATAAACAAAACTATACTAATGGAAGGTTGACTTATGAATGGTTCAATACTGCAAACCTAGTATCTTATTTTACATGGGTTGCGTCATCGGTACTAGGTGCATTACTAGGTGGAATAGTTAAGGATCCTAAGGCTTTAGGTTTAGATTTTGCGCTAGTAGCGATGTTTATAGGATTGTTATATTTACAAGTTATTTCAGATTTTACTATCAAGAAAAAAGTACAATTTTTAGTAATTATTGTTGTATTCTTCTTAGTATATTTTGGAATGATTTTTATTCCAAGTAATTTATTAATTATAGCAGTTACTTTAATAGGATGTGCGATAGGAGTGGTATTGAAAAATGTTATCTACTAACTATATAATATTAACAATATTAGGATGTTCAATTGTTACTTGGTTATCTAGGGTACTTCCATTCGTATTATTGAAGAAATTCGATTTACCTAAACCGGTTATAGAGTATCTTAGTTTTGTACCGATTGTAATAATGTCGGCTTTATGGTTCAATAGTCTATTTATTCAAAAGATTGGGGAGTTTCCTCAAATTAATTATGAAAATCTACTTGCTTCTCTACCTACGGTATTAAGTGCAATCATTTCAAAGAGCCTCTTGGTAATAGTTGTAGTAGGAATAGTTTCACTAGCAATTATTAGACTTGTACTTTAAAAATAAAAATTAAGAATTTTAAGAAAATATTATTGAATTAATTTACAACTTAAATATACATGTTTATAGTTTAAATTTTTTTCGATTTATGGTATCATAAAAAGATAATAAAACATAACAGAAGGATACGAAAAATGGAGAAAGGATTATTAATAGTTCTTTCAGGACCTTCAGGAGTAGGTAAAGGTACTGTTAGAAAAAGAATTTTTGAAAGTAATGATGTTGACTTCGAATATTCAATTTCAATGACGTCAAGAGGTATGAGGCCTGGTGAAGTGGACGGGGTTGATTATTTCTTTAAGACAAAAGAAGAATTTGAATCTTTAATTCAACAGGGTGAGTTATTAGAATATGCTCAATATGTCGATAATTATTACGGAACTCCCGTTAAATATGTAAGGGAGACGATGGAAAAAGGAAAAGACATATTTTTAGAAATTGAAGTACAAGGTGCAGGACAAGTAAAAAGTAAAATTCCGGATGCTTTATTTATATTTTTAGCACCACCTAGTATTGGTGACCTTAAAGAAAGATTAAAAGGTCGTGGAACTGAGAGTGATGAAGTAATAGAGTCACGTATAGCAAAAGCTAAAAAAGAAATTAATATGATGCATTTATACGATTATGTAGTTGAGAATGACGAAGTGGATAAAGCTGTAGAAAGAATTAGAGCAATTATACTTAGTGAGCATTTAAAACGTGAACGTATTGAGATGAAGTATAGAAGAGCATTGTTAGAATTAGAAGAAATGTAGGAGAAAAAAATGTTATATCCAAAATTAGACGTATTAAAATCAAAAGTAAATTCAAAATATATGCTAGTATCATTAGCAAGTAAAAGAGCAAGAGAACTATTTGCAAATCCAGAAACAAGCAAACTAGACAAATACACTTCTCATAAAGAAGTAGGTAAAGCGCTAGAGGAAATTGCTGAAGGTAAAATTTCTGTATTAGGAAAATAGTTTAAATTATTGTTTACAAAATAGTATTTTTAGTGTAAAGTAATATAAGTGTTTTTCTTTGAGTGATCGCGGCAGAAATGCTGAGGAAAGTCCATACTCACACAGGCTGAGATGCCTGTAGTGTTCAACGCTAAACGAAAAAATAAGTTTAGGCACCTTATGGTGACGGCAGAAAATATGACCTAAGTAGTTTTCTATATGGTTATATATCTTGAAAGTGCCACAGTGACGGAGTTCTTATAGAAATATAAGAAGTGGAACGCGGTAAACCCCTTGAGTGAGCAATTCAAATTTTGGTAGAAGCACTTATTCCGCAGAAATGAATGTAGGAATAGGAAATATATATATTTAGACAGATGATCACAGCTATTTTTACGAGAGTAGACTAGTCTCGTTTGAGTAAGATAGATACAGAATATGGCTTATGATAAGAAAAACAACTAGTTCTAGGGGCTCTTAGGAGCCCCTTTTTTTAAGGAGGAAGAGATGAATTTTAATTTAGTAGCAACAACCCCGATGGGAATTGAAGCAATTGTAGCTAAAGAAGTGCAAGAATTAGGTTATGAAACAAAAGTAGAAAACGGGAGAGTATATTATTCAGGAGATAAGAGAGCGATAGTACGTTCTAATCTGTGGTTAAGATGTGCAGATAGGGTTAAAATCGTAGTTGCACAATTTCCTGCGTATACTTTCGAAGAACTTTT
Source organism: uncultured Gemella sp. (assembly GCF_963519265.1). Taxonomy (GTDB): domain Bacteria; phylum Bacillota; class Bacilli; order Staphylococcales; family Gemellaceae; genus Gemella. The sequence goes on from NZ_CAUQNQ010000044.1 coordinate 10,840, forward strand.
TGAAAAAACTAAAGAAATAGAATGGGATAAATATCTTCCAGTTGATGCCAAATTCCCTGTAGATGGACGAAGTCATAAGTCTACACTATTCAGTGTTTCTGACTGTCAGTCAATCGTTAAAAAAGCAATTGTTGAGAAAATGAAGAAAAGCTATGGAGTTACAGGGTGGTTAACCGAGACAGGAGCTAGATATAGACTAGAGATTATTATGTTAAATGATATTGCAACTATCCTATTAGATACTTCTGGAGATGGATTGCATAAGCGTGGATACCGTGCTAAACAAGGGACAGCTCCATTGAAAGAAACATTAGCAGCAGCAATGGTTAAACTTACAAACTGGAAAGGTGAAACACCATTATATGACTTATTCTGTGGATCAGGAACATTATTAATAGAAGCAGCTATGGCAGCACAAAACATGGCACCTGGAATTAATAGAAACTTTGACTTTGAAAAATGGCCATGGATGCCGAAAAGTCTTGTTGATGAAGAAAGAAATAAGGCAGAAGATCTTATTGATTATGATAAAGAATTAGAATTATATGGTTCTGATATTGATCCTAAAATGATAGCGACTGCTGAAAATAATGCTGAAGAAATCGGATTAGCGGGAGTTATTAAGTTTAAACAGATGTCAGTTTTTGATTTTGTAGCGAAGAAGGAAACTGGTTGTGTAATTGCGAATCCACCATATGGCGAACGTTTAGGTGAGAAAAAAGAAGTAGAAGCTATGTATAAATTTTTAGGAACGGAACTTAAAAATAAGAAACATTGGTCACTTTATTTATTAACATCTCATAAAATGTTTGAACATTTATACGGGAAAAAGGCAACGAAAAGAAGAAAGTTATTTAACGGTTCCATTGAATGTACCTATTATCAATACTGGGGAGAAAAATTAAGATAACATTTGACAATTATAAAAATATATCATAAAATAAGGATGTAAGTAGAGTTATATACAAAAAGAAAAGAGGTTGAGTTTATGCATTTAACAAAAAGTACGGAACAAGCAATCTGTATAATGGTGATGTTATACCTTCAAGATAGGCATGTTTTCTTGAATTCTAAGGAAATTAGTCAGCGTTTAAATATTTCTCCAACATATCTGAAAAAAATTATGAGAAAATTGGTTGTCAATGAT
>NZ_CAUQNQ010000045.1:0-11387 GCF_963519265.1 uncultured Gemella sp.
AGGTTATTAATATGATTAAACCATTATTTGATAATGTATTATTAAAAAAAGTAGAGAAAGAAAAAGCAACAACTAGTGGAATAGTTTTAGCTTCAAAAGAAGAAACTTCAAATATTGCGATTGTAGTTGCTTTAGGAGAAAGTTGTTTATTATCAAAAGATAATGATGGAGAACTAACTGCTGGAAGTAAAGTAGTATTTTCAGATAACTATAAAAAGGTTAATTTTAAAAATGAAGAGTACTATTTAGTAAATGAGGAAGAAGTTCTAGCTGTTATTGAAGATTAGTACTGTTACTTTTTTGAAAACTGATATTAATGAAAATTAGGAGGAAACATGGTTAAAGAATTAAAATTTTCAGAAGATGCTCGCCAATCGATGAAAGTTGGTGTGGATAAATTAGCAAATGCTGTCAAAATTACATTAGGACCAAAAGGACGAAATGTTGTATTAGATAGAAAATTTGGTTCTCCATTAATCACAAATGATGGAGTATCAATTGCCAAGGAAATAGAATTAGAAGATCCATATGAAAATATGGGTGCAAAATTAGTTGCTGAAGTTGCTAATAAAACAAATGAAATCGCAGGTGATGGAACTACGACTGCAACAATTCTTGCGCAGGCTATGATAACTGAAGGACTAAAAAACGTTACTAGTGGTGCTAATCCTATCGGTATAAGAAAAGGTATGGAAAGAGCGGTGAAAGTAGCTGTTGAACGTCTTCGTGAAATTAGCGTAACGGTTGATTCTAAAGATAAAATTGCTCAAGTAGGAGCTATTTCAGCTGCTGATGAAGAAATAGGAAAATTCATTTCAGAAGCTATGGATAAAGTTGGTAATGATGGTGTTATTACTATTGAAGAATCTCAAGCGTTAGATACTACTTTAGAAGTTGTAGAAGGAATGCAATTCGATAGAGGATATCTATCTCCGTATATGGTAAGTGATACAGAAAAAATGATTGCTGATTTAGATAACCCTTATGTTCTGGTTACTGATAAAAAAATCAGTGCTGTTCAAGAAATCTTACCAGTATTAGAAGAAGTAGTTGCAGCAGCGAAACCATTGTTGATTATTGCAGATGATGTTGAACAGGAAGCTGTAGCAACACTTGTTGTCAATAAACTTCGTGGTACATTTAATGTTGTTGCAGTAAAAGCTCCAGGATTTGGAGAAAGAAGAAAAGCAATCTTAGAAGATATCGCTATTCTAACAGGTGGTACCTTGATAACTGATGATTTAGGTTTAGAATTAAAAGATGCTAACATAACAATGCTTGGGAAAGCTGCTAAAGTAAATGTTACTAAAGATAACACTGTTATTGTTGGTGGTAAAGGTGATAAAGAAAAAATCGAAAGTAGAACACAACAGATTAAAGTACTTTATGCAGAATCAAGTTCTGAATTCGATCGTGAAAAATTACAAGAAAGATTGGCAAAACTATCAGGAGGAGTAGCTGTAATTAAAGTTGGAGCTGCCACTGAGACTGAATTAAAAGAGAGAAAATTAAGAATAGAAGATGCTTTAAATTCAACTAGAGCTGCAGTAGAAGAAGGTATTGTTCCTGGTGGAGGAACTGCTCTTGTTCAAGTAATTTCTGAGGTTGAAAAATTAGAAGCAACTGGTGATGAGCAAACAGGAATAAATATTATTAAAAAAGCTCTTGAAGCACCAGTTCGTCAAATTGCAGAAAATGCTGGATTAGAAAGTAGTGTTATTGTAGCTAAGCTTAAAGAAGTCGAAGTTGGATATGGATTTAATGCTGCGACTGAAGAGTGGGTTGATATGATAAAAGCTGGAATAGTTGATCCAACGAAAGTTACGCGTTCGGCATTACAAAATGCTGCGAGTGTATCAAGTTTATTTTTATCAACAGAAGCTGTTGTAGCCGATGTTTCAAAAGATGAACCAATGCAACCTCAAATGCCAATGATGTAAAACAAATAATTTGAATAATTGGCTATGATATTATAAAATAAATTCATAAGTATTAAAGGAGACAGAAACAATGAGAGAAATCACAGATAAAGAATTTTTTGAATTATCAAAAACTGATAGTGTAAAAGTATTTGACTTTTGGGCACCTTGGTGTGGTCCATGTAAAATGTTAGCACCAGTATTAGAAGAAGTTGCTAGCGAATTTTCAAACATTGAATTCTACAAAGTTAATGTAGATGAAAATCAAGAGGCTGCTGGTGAATTTGGTATTATGTCAATTCCTACACTATTAATCATGAAAAATGGTGAAGTACTAGAAGAAAAAACTGGATACCAACCAAAAGAAGCATTAGTAGAATTACTATCTAAATTCTAATAGAAAAAAGGGGCTGACCCAAAAGTCCTAAAATTTAACAAAGTTCATATGAAAACTCATAGACGCAGTGGTTTATTGATATCTAAATTCGCTTTATAAAAGCTTTTTAGATATCTAATAAACTGTGCGGGGGTGACTCTAAAAAAATCGATTTCTCTGAAATCACAATTTTTGAGTCACTCCCTTTTTTTATAAAGAGAAAACAAGGAATAGCGTGAAGTTAAGCTATTCCTTGTTTTTTAATTAATTAATAATTTTTTAAATATTGATCAATTTCCCAATCGGTAACTTGAGTTCTGAATGAATCCCATTCGATTGATTTTGCTTCTATAAAGTTATAGAAGATGTGATCTCCTAATGCATCTTTCATAATAGGTGAAGTTGATAATTCTTTTAGTGCTGTATATAGTGTTGAAGGTAATTCATCAATACCGTTTGCTATTCTTTCTTCATGAGTCATTACATAGATATTACTTCTAACTTCAGCAGCTGGAACTAATTTATTTTCAATTCCGTCTAAACCTGCTGCTAAGATTGTTGTCATTGCTAAGTATGGGTTTGCAGCTGGGTCTACTGATCTAACTTCTACACGTGTAGATTTACCACGTGCAGCAGGAATACGAACTAGAGGTGAACGATTTGAAGTTGACCATGCAACATAACATGGCGCTTCATAACCAGGAACTAGACGTTTGTATGAGTTTACAGTTGGATTACATACTGCTGTGAAACTACGAGCATGTTTAAGAATCCCAGCGATAAAGTGTGATGCTACTTCACTTAATCCATTTTCGCTGTTTTCATCATAAAAGCTGTTTTCACCGTTACTGAACATAGAGACGTTACAGTGCATTCCAGAACCATTAATACCAAAAATTGGTTTTGGCATGAATGTTGCGTGTAAACCGTGTTTTCTAGCAATAGTTTTTACAATTAATTTAAATGTTTGAATATTATCACAAGCTGAAATTACATCATCATATTTGAAGTCGATTTCGTGTTGACCTGGAGCAACTTCGTGGTGACTTGCTTCAATATCAAACCCTAGACGTTCAAGTTCAAGAACGATGTCACGGCGTACGTTTTCTCCTAAATCAACAGGAGCAAGATCGAAATAACCACCATTATCATTTAATTCTAAACTTGGTTCACCATTTTCTTTTAATCTAAATAAGAAAAATTCTGGTTCTGGTCCAAGGTTTAAAGTATCAAAACCTAATTTTTTCATTCTTTCAAGTGTTCTTTTTAAATTACCACGAGGATCACCAGCAAATGGTTTTCCATCTACAGTATAAACATCACAGATAAAACGAGCTACTTTACCGTACTCACTATCCCATGAAAAAACTAAGAATGTATTTAAATCAGGATAAAGATACATGTCACTTTCTTCAATTCGTACAAAACCTTCAATTGATGAACCATCAAACATCATCTTATTATCTAATACTTTTTCAATTTGACTAACTGGAACTTCCACGTTTTTTATTGTTCCTGTGATGTCAGTAAATTGTAATCTGATATACTTAACGTTTTCATCTTCAATTCTTTTTATTATTTCTTCTCTAGTAATAGTTTTAGTCATGTTGTCTCCTTGTTTATGTAAAAAATATAGCATTAAAATTTATTTTTTTTATTATTATAAAATCTAGATAAATCACCACGTCCTATAGAGCGTTCGCGAGGTAATCCGTTCGGTCCTGCAAAAATATCGTTATGGATAATTTGTCTAATTTGTATAGTTTCAGCAGATACTTCTTTTTGGTTAATAATTTCATCGATAGCTTTCAGATTGAAGCCTTTTGTAAGTAGATCTTTTATTGTTAATAGTTTATCGATATCATTAAAAGAAAAAAGCCTAGTGTTACCTTCAGTACGTTTTGGAGTAAAGAGTTTTTTTTCTTCATAGTATCTTATTTGTCTTGCAGTAAGCTGTGTAATCTTTGTTACTACACTTATAGAAAAAACCGGAAGATTTTTTTGTAATTCTTTGAACCCCATACTAGCACCTCTCTAATTAGATTTTTGTGAAATAAAAATATTTTATATCTATATAGTATAATAACAAATAAAAGTAAGAAAATAAAGTGTATGTTATAAAATCTAACATATAAATTTTCTATGAATTTACTTTGGAATGATGTAAGTAATTTTTTTATAAATAAATCTGAAAGTATGTTTAAAAATTTTGAAAATCATGATAAAATAAAGTTATATTAAAAAGAAAGGATGATAGTATGGCAATAGTTTTATCTGTTATGGTTTTTATTATAACATTTGTGTTGTTACTAGGTTCATATATAGTTCTAGTTGCTAATAATAAAATAAAAAGAAGACGTATGGATAAAGTATTGAAATTGGTAGCAGCGTATAGTCTAGTTACTGCGTTAGTATATTGCTATCAGTATTTATACTTATAATAAATATTATAATTAAATATTAAGTTTGGATGTGAAAATTTTGAAAAAAGATTCCTTATTTAAAGGGACTGCTATACTTAGTTTAAGTTTAATTTTAACAAAGATTTTAGGTGCAGTGTATCTAATTCCTTTTTATCAGATAATTGGTGGAGAGGAACAAATGGCTTTATTCAACTATGGATATAGTTACTATGCAACTATACTAGAGATTTCAGGCGCAGGAACCCCACTTGCAATAGCAAAATTGGTTGCAAAATATAATGCAGTGGGAGCTTATAGTGTTAGTAGAAGGATATATAGGCTAGGTTCTTGGCTACTAGTAGTTATGGGAATAGTTGGTTTTTGTATCTTATTTTTTGGTTCAGGATTTATATCGGATCAAATTCTTATAAGTAACCAACAAAAATTTACCCCACAAGAAGGAGCATTAGTTCTTAAAAGTTTAAGTTTCGGAGTACCGTTGGTTTTAATATCAGCAGGTATTAGAGGTTTATTCCAGGGGCATGAGATAATGTTACCTTCAGCGTTGAGCCAATTTATTGAGCAAGTAGCTCGTATTGCATTTATGCTAGGTGCTACTTATTTTATTATGAGAGTTTTAGGTTATGGAGTAGTTGAAGGAAATGTTAGTGCCACATTTGCAGCGGCAGTCGGGGCTGTTTTTTCTTTAATTACACTTTTCTTTTTTTATACTAAATATAGAAGAAATTTAGATTTTAATATAGATGAAGATGAAGTACAACTTGATATTCCTACAGTATCATTAGTGAAGGAATTTTTCTCGGTATCTATACCATTTATATTTATAGTTGGGTTATTTCCAATTCTAAATATTATAGATCAACATAATTTTATTCATGGGATGACTCAAATAGGAAAGGCTGATATAGTAGATGGGAGATTTTCAGCACTGCAACTTGTTAATAAAGTAGTAATGATTGCTGTAGCTATAGCTCCGGCTTTCTCTAGTACTTTTTTACCTTCTATAACTAGATTGTTTGCACAAGGGGATAAAGTAAGTGTTAGTAGTCAAATAAATAGAGTAGTTTTAGCTCTTTTGATGATTGTACTGCCAGCACTTGTAGGAATGTATGTCCTTGCTGATCCTATTTACTCGACTTTTTATAGTAGAAGTTTAGAAAATGCTGCTTTATTAAGGTTTTATCTGCCGCTAGCGGTATTATATTCAATATATAGTTTAACTAGTATAATTATGCAGGCTGTTAATAAGCAACTATTAAACTTTGTAGCGATTATAGTGGGGTTGGTAGTTAAGTATGTAACTATTACTCCATTTGTAATGAAATTTGAGACAAATGGTGTGATTTTATCTTCAATCACAACTTATCTTGTGATGATTAGTATAAACTTAGTTATTATCAATACTGTGGTTAGACTTAGAATTTTTGAGTTCATTTCAAGGTTATTTATAATTTTATGCAGTTGTTTCATTATGTTTATTACAGTAGCTGCGATATATGAATCAATTTTGTCTAATTTTGTTATTGAATCGAAAATTTCAAGTATGATTTTAATTATGATATGTGCGATTTTTGGTGGTATTATTTATTTCATCAGTATAACTATGATGAAATTTGATGAATATTTATTCGGTAAAAAGATTACACTATCATCATTAAGAAATCTAAGGAGAAGAGTATAGTGAGGCTAGATAAATTTATTAGCTCAACTACAACACTAAGTAGAGCAGAAGCGAAAAAAATTATTAAAAAGGGAATATTAATTAATGATATTTTAATAAAGAGTCCTGATTATAAGGTTGATGAAATCAATGATCAGGTAATGGTGAATGGGAATAGGTTAGTTTATCAAAAATATGTTTATATTATGATGAATAAGCCTAAGGATACTGTATCTGCAACAGAAGATGCGATTGAAAAAACAGTTGTGGATATTTTAAAAGAAGAAGATCGCATTCATAAGGTATTTCCAGTAGGTAGACTTGATAAGGATACTGAAGGACTTATGTTACTGACAAATGATGGAGAGTTAGCTCATAGATTGATCACCCCTAAGAAAGATGTAGTAAAAAAATATTATGTTGAGGTAAGTGGAGAACTTAAAGAAGAGCATCTATCAATTGTTGAAGCTGGTGTTATCCTAGAAGATGGATATAAATGTAAGCCCGCGCGTCTAGAAATATTAGAAAGTAGCGAGAACAAAAGTAGAGCAAATATATACATAACAGAGGGAAAATTTCATCAAGTAAAAAGAATGATGAAATCACTAGAAACAACAGTAACATATTTAAAAAGAATATCTATAGGAGAATTAATACTAGATGGAAATTTAGAATTAGGTGAATATAGATACTTAACAAATGAAGAACTAGATAAATTAAATAAATAATGGAGGGATATAAAATGAATATCGATTTTAAACAAGAAGTTCTAAATCATAAGGAGGACCTACTTAAAGATTTATTTGAGTTATTAAGTGTACGTTCAATTTTAGGAACTGATATAACTGAGGAAACACCATTTGGAAGTGGACCAAGAGAAGCATTGGATTTAATTTTATCTTTTGGTGAACGTGATGGTTACAAAACTAAATTAGTAGAAAATAAAGCAGGGCATATTGAAGTGGGACAAGGAGAAGAATTATTTGGTATTCTTGGGCACGTTGATGTAGTACCGGTAGTAGAAGCAGATTGGATTAGTCATCCTTTCAAACCTGAAGTGAGAGATGGTAAAATATTTGCTCGTGGTTCATTAGATGACAAAGGGCCTACAATGGCAGCTTACTATGCTGTAAAACTTTTGGATAAACTTGGTGTGAAATGGAATAAACGAGTAAGGGTAATTGTAGGTAGTGATGAAGAAACAGGTTTTAGATGTGTTGAAGCGTACTTTAAACACGAAGAGCAACCAGCATCAGGGTTCACTCCAGACGCAATGTTCCCGTTAGTATATGCTGAAAAAGCTAGAGCAACTTTTGATCACAAATTAAAATTTGTAGCAGAAGATGGAGAGTATAATTATAAACTTGTTAAATTTAACGGTGGACAAGTTCTTAATATGGTTATTGCAAGTGCAGAGGCTGTATTAGTAGGAGAAGTATCAGATATTAAAGAAAAATTTGAAAAATTCTTAGTTCAAGAGAAACTTGAAGGAAAAGTTAGTGTAGAAAATACAATTAAACTTACACTTAAAGGGAAAGCAGCACATGGTTCAACACCGCAATATGGTATTAATGGTGCAACAAAATTAGCAGAATTTTTAAGTACATTAGGATTAGATAACAATGGTAAAAACTTTGTAGACTATATAGTAGAAAAACTTGCTAATGATCCGTTTGGTGAAAAATTAGGAATTGATTATTCAGATGATGAAATGGGAGAAGCTACTTATAACTATGGTATTCTTGAATATGATTTAGAAAACAAAGTAGGAATAGTTTCTACAGATTGTCGTCATCCTAAAAAATTTGATTTAGTTGCTAGATTGAATGGAGTTAAAGTGAATAATATTGATATCGAAGTTACAAGCACTAAGGAAGCTCACTATGTACCAAAAGATGACGAATTAGTAACTACATTAATGGATGTATATAGAAAATATACTGGTGATACGAAAAATGGTGCATTTGTATTAGGAGGAGGAACTTATGCTCGTTGCCTTAAAAAAGGTGTTGCATTTGGATTGCTTTTCCCAGGTAAGGAAGATACAATGCACCAAGCAAATGAATATTTAGAAGTAGAGGATTTATTATTAGCGACTGCAATATACGCAGAAGGAATTTATAAACTTTGTTGCGAACAATAAATTTTATAAAAATATTTATTTGATATAATGTTTATCTTGTAATAAATAAGATAATAAGCAATCTCAAGGATATTAATTCTAATTTTTGTATATATAAATTATAATATCTTTGAGATTTTTAATTTTAGTGCTTAAATACCATCTTGAAAAATATGATTAAAGAATGTAAAATATATAGTGCATTATAATTTTTAAAAAGAGATTGAAGAAAGGAGCAGTATAAAATATGTCTAAAGAATATTATCAGATGGGCTGGACTTTAGATGATACATACAACGAAGATTATTTTTGTTCAAGAGATAATCAACGTTACTTTATTAAGAAAAATACTACTCCGATGATAGCAACTCTTTCTGCAGAAGGCATTGTTCCTAGATTAAGATGGACTAAGCGTATTAGTAATGGAGATGTATTAATCGCACAAGATTTTGAAAATGGTAGAACATTAAATACGGAAGATATGACGGATAGACGTATACCTGAAATTTTGAAAAAAGTACACGGTTCATCAAAACTAAAAAAAATTATGAAAGCTCAAGGCTATGTTGAAGAAACAGCTGGCAGATCACTTTCTAATTTGAAATCGATTATTGCTGACGAACTTAGAAAAAATCGCAATATCGTCGATGCACTTAATTATTTAGAGAATTGTTTACCTAATGATGATGTGGAATATACACCTTGTCATACGGATTTACACAAAGATAACTGGTTACTTTCAGATCAAGGTAAACTGTTTTTAGTAGATTGGGAACATTCTATATTGTGTGATCCAGCCATCGATATTTCCTTTGTATTATATCGATATATACCTCAAAGTGAGTGGAGTGAGTGGCTAAAAATTTATGGACAAGAACCGACTATAAAATATAGAAATAGACTAAAATGGTACATAACTTTACAATCTGTTATAATGATAGTTTGGTATCATGAGAAGAAACAATTATCAGAGATGAACTCGTGGCTAGTCTTTTTAAATAGTGTTTTTAACGATTTTATATAAGCATTAAGTAGGAAAATCCTAATTAATGCTTTTATTTTTTTTATAATCGGTGTAAAATAGAAATAGTTGTTTAATTTATTCTAATTTATAGAAGAAATTGATATTTGAATATGTTATGCTAAATGAAATTAATGGAGAGATGGAATGAGTATAAAACAATATAAATTATATCTAATAGACCTAGATGGTACTATTTATAATGGAGAAAAAAAGATAAAATATGCAAAGGAGTTTGTTGATTATTTAAATAAAAACAACATAGATTACTTGTTTTTAACTAATAATTCAACAAGACAACCTAAAGATGTAGCAGAGCATTTAAAGAAATTTGATATTGAGACGTCAGAAGAACATGTATTTACATCTAGTGATGCTACTAAAATTTATCTTGAAAGTAAAGGATATAAAAATTTATATGTAATCGGTGAAGCTGGGCTTAAGAATACTTTAAGTTCATTCAATCAAAGAGAAAATGAGGAAGGTGTTGATGCAGTTGTAGTTGGTCTTGATAGACAACTTACTTATGATAAACTTGCAACTGCGGCCAGAGCTGTATTAAATGGTGCGGAACTGATTGGTACTAATCCAGACACATTGTTACCAACAGCAAACGGCTTTGTTCCGAGTAACGGGGGACAAGTTAAGTATCTAGAGTATGCAACTTCTACCCCAGCTACCGTTATAGGTAAGCCTAGCAAAATTATTATGGAATGTGCTATGGATTTATTTGACTATAGCAAGGAAGAGATTGTTATGGTTGGAGACAACTATGATACTGATATTATGTCTGGTATTAATGGTGGAATAGATACAATTCACGTTCAAACCGGTGTCACAAGTGTAGAAGATTTAGAAACTAAAGAGCATAAACCGACTTATTCTATTAAAAATTTATTCGAACTAGTTAAATAAAAGGAGAAATCATGATTATTAAAACAGAAGAACAATTACAAAAAATGAAAGAAATAGGTTTCATCTGTGCTACAATTAGAGATGAAATGGTAAAAAAAGCAGTACCTGGTGTCTCAACTAAAGAACTAGATAATATTGCTAAAGAATTATTTGAAAAGTATGGTGCAAAATCAGCTCCTATTACAGAGTATGATTTTCCAGGATATACATGTATTTCATTAAATTACCAAGCAGCACATGGGATTCCATCTAGTACAAAAATATTAAAAGATGGTGACCTCCTTAATATAGATGTATCAGGCTGTAAAGACGGTTATTATGCTGATACAGGTATTTCTTTTGTTGTTGGTAAGGTAGATGATCCAATGAAAGAAAAAGTATGTGAAGTTGCTAAAGAAGCGTTTTATGAAGGAATAAAACATGCTGTAGCAGGAAGAAAAATAAACCAAATTGGTAAACATGTACATAAAAAAATAAAAGAACATAAATTAGAAGTAATTGAAAACTTAACTGGGCATGGAATTGGAACTTCATTACACCAAGAACCACAACATGTGTTCAATTATTTTGATCCATGGGATAATCTTATCTTAAAAGATGGTATGTGTTTAGCGGTAGAACCTTTCGTATCTACTAAAGCGAAAACTGTAGGAAATTCAGATAGAGATGAGTGGGAATTAGTTGCAAATGATGGTTCTTATATTGCTCAATATGAACATACTATTGTTGTTAGAGAAAATGCTGAACCATTAATATTGACTAAAATTGATTAATTTTTAATGGAAAAAGTTGACAAGTTAATAAAAATGTTTTAAGATACTACTTATTATAAAATTATGGAGAGAAGAAAATGGCAGAAAATTTAGTAATAGTCGAATCTCCTTCTAAGGCAAAAACTATTGAAAAATATCTAGGGAAAAAATATAGAGTAATATCTTCAAAAGGTCATGT
>NZ_CAUQNQ010000046.1:0-11300 GCF_963519265.1 uncultured Gemella sp.
ATAAAGGTAAAAATTTAGTAATATATCAAAATTTTGGTCAAAGCATTATTTTGCAATTACGTTAAAATATATGGAGGTACTATGACTGAATTTTTAAAAGAATATGATGTTATTGTAATTGGAGGAGGACATGCCGGAATTGAGGCAGCACACGCCGCTAGTAGAAAAGGTGTAAAAACTTTAATGATTACAATTAATTTAGATACTATTGGTTTTATGCCATGTAATCCGAGTGTAGGAGGTCCTGCAAAGGGTATTGTTGTTCGTGAAGTGGATGCACTTGGTGGACTTATGGGACGCGTAGCCGATAAAACTAATATTCAAAGTAAGATGTTAAATACTGCAAAAGGTCCAGCAGTTCGTGCATTAAGAATGCAATCTGATAAAGTTGAGTATCAACTAGAGATGAAGAGAATTTTAGAAGATACTCCAAACTTAGATATTGAGCAAGCAATGGTACGTGAGCTAATTATTGATGATAATAAAGTTGTTGGTCTAAGAACTATGCTAGGTACAGCATATAAAGCTAAGACAATAATCATAACAACTGGTACTTATTTACGTGGTGAAATCGTAATTGGAGATATTAAATATTCTTCTGGACCGAATCACCAAATGCCATCAATTGACCTTGCAAAACAATTAGAAGAATTAGGTTTTGATTTAGTTAGATTTAAAACTGGAACCCCTCCAAGGGTTAATGCTGATAGTGTAGATTTTTCAAAAACAGCAATTCAGCCGGGTGATGATGAGGAACATGCATTTAGTTATGAAACTACAGAATTTGTAAAAGATCAGGTTCCTTGTTGGTTAACTTATACTAATACAAACACGCATGAAATTATTGATAAAAACTTAGGGCGTTCTGCAATGTACTCTGGAGTTATTAAAGGAACAGGACCAAGATATTGTCCAAGTATTGAAGATAAATATGTTCGTTTTAATGATAAGGAAAGACACCAACTTTTCTTAGAGCCAGAAGGAAGAAATACGAAAGAAATTTATGTACAAGGTTTATCAACTTCTTTACCAGATGATGTACAAAGAGACATGGTTCGAAGTATTGCAGGACTAGAAAATGCAGTTATTATGCGTAATGGTTATGCTATTGAGTATGATGCTGTAAATCCAACAACACTTTGGCCAACATTAGAAACAAAATTAATTGATGGATTATTCACAGCAGGTCAAATTAATGGTACAAGTGGTTACGAAGAAGCTGCAGGTCAAGGAATTATGGCAGGTATAAATGCTGCATGTAAAGTACTAGGAGAAGAACCTATGATTCTTGGTCGTGATGAAGCATATATTGGCGTTCTCATTGATGACTTGGTAACAAAAGGAACAAACGAACCATATAGACTTCTAACTTCAAGAGCGGAACATAGATTACTTTTACGTCATGATAATGCAGATATGCGTTTAACGGAAAAAGCTTATAACTATGGCTTAGTAACTGAAGAAAGATATAATAAATTCTGTGAAAAACGTAGTATGGTAGCTGATGAAATAGAAAGACTTAAGACTTTTAGAATAACTCCAACAGCTGCGACTTTAGAAAAATTAACAGAGTTAAATAGTGCGGAAATTCGTGATGGAATTTTAGCCATTGATATGCTAAGACGTCCAGAATTATCTCATGCAAATGTACTTTATTTAGCAAATGACGAAACAGTTTTACCTAAAGACGTAGTAGAACAAGTTGAAATCGAGGTTAAATATGAAGGTTATATTAAAAAATCTATTCAACAAGTTGAAAAACTTAAAAAAATGAATGAGATGAAAATACCTACAGATTTAAATTATGATGATGTACCAAGTTTAGCTTTGGAAGCAAGGGAAAAATTAAAGAAAGTTTTACCATTGACTATTGGACAAGCATCTCGTATATCAGGAGTTAACCCAGCAGATATTTCTATTCTATTAGTATACTTAGAACAAAGAAGAGGTATGAATAATGAATAAAGAGCAGTTCTATAATGCTGTGAAAGAAAAGGTAGGTATAGAATTATCAGAACTTCAGAAAGAGCAGTATAGTAAATACTATGATTTAGTTGTAGAATGGAATCAAAAAATCAATCTTACTGCTATTACTGAAGAAGATGAGTTCTATACAAAACATTTCTTTGATTCAATTTCATTAGCATTTTATAAAGATTATTCAAATATTGAAAGTATTTGTGATGTGGGAAGCGGGGCAGGATTTCCATCTATTCCACTGAAAATATTATACCCAAATTTAAAAGTTACTATTGTTGATTCTTTAAATAAACGTATTAAGTTCTTAAATCTAGTTAAAGATGAACTTGGACTTAGTAATTGTAATTTTGTTCATGCTAGAGCGGAAGAGTTTGGTCAAAATAAAGAATACAGAGAAAGTTTTGAAATAGTAACTGCTAGAGCGGTAGCAAGATTAAATGTATTAGCTGAGCTTTGTTTACCATTAGTTAAGAAAGATGGTTACTTCTTAAGTTTAAAAGCTCAAAAAGCTGAAGAAGAGACTAAAGAAGCAATAAATGCAATAAAACTTTTAGGTGGAAAATTAGAGCAAGATCTTGAATTTGATATTGAAGGTGAAGAAAGGCATATACTAGAAATTCGCAAAGCCAAAGAAACACCAAATAAATATCCAAGGAAAGCTGGGACACCGAATAAAAAACCATTATTATAGAATATATTAAAGGGGCTGACCTAAAAGACCTAAATTTTAACAAAGTGTATATGAGAATTCATAGACGCAGTGGTTTATTGATATCTAAATTCGCTTTATAAAAGCTTTTTAGATATCTAATAAACTGTGCGGGGGTGACTCTGAAAAATCGATTTCTACGAAATCACGATTTTTGAGTCACTCCCTTTTGTATATACTTTAATGAGATAAAAAAAGAAAAAAGGAAGAAATTTTCAAAAAATTCTTTACTTTTTTTTGATTTTATATTATTATATTTATTATATTAAAAACAACCAAAAAAGGAGGATATATATGTCAAAAAGAGTAAAGGATTTTCTTAATATAATTTTAAATGGAACTGCCTTAGGAGTGGTTGCTGCATTAATTCCAAATGCTGTTTTAAGTACATTATTTAAGTACTTGGGAACCTTATTTGCACCAAATGTATTCACTACACTTTCACAAGCGATGTATTTATTACAATTTTCTGTACCAGTTTTAGTTGGTGTAATTGTAGGGCAAAGTTTAAAATTCAAACCTTTAGAGTCATCAGTATTAGGTGCTACAGTCTTAGCAGCTAGTGGATCATTAACTTTTAATGCTCAAACAAAAGCGTGGACTGGAGTTCCAATGGGAGATTTATTTAATGTAATGTTAATAGCGGCAATTGGAGCATTGGTATTAGGTTATGTTAAGGATAAATTTGGATCTGTTACTATTATTTTCTTACCAATAACTGGGGGATTAGTAGCAGCATTAGGGTTAGCAACGTTACCATATACTAAGAGCCTAACGAAACTTTTAGCATCAATAATTTTTGAATTTACAACATTACAACCAGTTTTAATGTGTATATTAATAACTATGGCATTTTCATTCTTAATCGTAACACCTGTATCAACAGTAGCGATGGGAATAATTTTATTCACGAATGAAAACTATGTAGGAGCTGGGGCAGCTACATTAGGGTTAGTTTCAGCAGCTGCTGTACTAGCAATTGGTACATATAGAGCGAATAGTAAAGGAGCTAGTGTTGCTATCATACTAGGAGCAATTAAACTTATGATGCCTAACTGTGCACGTAAGCCACAGTTATTCTTGACTATTTTAACAACAGCAGCAGTTACAGGTCTATCTGGGTACTTCCTAAAAATTCTTGGAACTCATGAGAGTGCAGGGTTCGGAATCATTGGATTAATCGGACCTACAAAATCATACTCTATGAATGGTGGAAACTTACTTCCAATTCTGTTAGCATTCTTTGTAATTCCGTTTGTAGTTGCATTCTTAGCTGATAGACTTTATTCAGATGTATTAAAAATATATAAACCTGAAGCATATAAACCAGAAAACTTATAATTACATTAAATGATATTCGAATTAATTTCGAGTATCTTTTTTTATGTGAAAATCATAGAGATAACATTGACAAAGTAATTTTGTAATTATAAAATTATAGTAGAAAATATATTAAGGAGAATGATTATGAAAATTTTATTTGCAGGAGCTGGGGCACTGGGTTCAAGATTTGGGTATATGTTATTTAAAAATAATGAGGATGTGACTTTTGTCGATACTTGGGAAGAACATGTTGAAAATATAAGAAATAAAGGATTAAAAGTAATAATTGATGAGGTTGATTTAGGAAACTTCTATATTCCAATATATAAACCAGAGCAGATAACAGGGAAGTATGATGTTATATTCGTAGCTACTAAATCAATGCAGTTAAGACCAATGTTAGAAAGTGTAAAACATCTTTTTCATGAGGATACTAAAATTATTTGTATATTAAATGGTCTTGGGCATGTGGAAACATTAAAAGATTATGTAAAAGAAGAAAATATATTAATCGGTGTTACAGTATGGACTAGTGGTCTTGGAGGACCAGGAATATTGGAAGCCCACGGAACAGGAAAAATAGAATTTAAACAGGTTAAAGAAGTTAATTTAGAAAGGACGTTATCTTTAGTAGAAAGATTTAACGATGCTGGACTAAATATTAAGTATTCAGCTGACACTTATCAATCAATCTGGCATAAAGCTGGATTAAATTGTGTCCTAAATTCATATTGTACTTTAATTGATTGTAATATTAATCAGTATGGTAATTATGATAAGAATTTAGAATTGACAAGAGCAGTTTTGAATGAGGTAACAGCTGTAGGGAGAGCAGAAGGTATTGACGTAAAACAAGAGGTTATTGAAAAAAATATAGAAAATCTATTCTCATTAGAAACTGGAGGAGCACACTATCCTTCACTTTATCAAGATATGAAAAATGGTCGACTTACTGAGATTGATTATCTAAATGGAGAAGTATCAAGATTAGGAAAAATTTATAATATTCCAACTCCGGTCTGTGATGTTATTACATTAATGATTCACTCTAAGGAGTTCATCAATAATAATAAATAATAGTATTATAAAAGGGATGCTAAAAGGCTCTGAGTAGAGAAATATCAATGTTTTACTTGTATTTTTCTGTTAAAAAAGGTATAATAGTTCGTATGTTCAATTTGTCTATTATTGAATAGGAGGAAAAGATATGTCATTAGAAATTAATAATGAATTTGGTCATGTTTCTATAAGTGATGATGTTATTGCATCAGTAGCAGGTGGAGCAGCGGTAAGTTGCTACGGAATTATAGGAATGGCTAGTAAAAATCAAGTTAAAGATGGAATTACAGAAATTTTACGTAAAGAAAATTACGCAAAAGGAATTAAAGTAAAAAAAGACGAAGATAAACTTGTTATTGATCTATATATCATTGTTATGTATGGAACAAAAATTTCAGAAATAGCTAACAATGTTCAATCTTCAGTTAAATATCAAATAGAAAAAACACTAGGTGTTAAAGTAGATGAAATTAACATTTACATTCAAGGCATCAAGGTAAATAAATAGGAGGAAAGATAGTGGAGAAAATTAACGGACTTGTTTTAGCTGAAATGATCGACTTAGGATCAAAAAATTTAGCTAAAAATGCAGAAAAAATAAACGCATTGAACGTTTTCCCTGTACCAGATGGTGATACAGGAACAAATATGAATCTTTCGATGTCATCAGGTGCAAAAGAAACAGCTGCAAATGTTGTTGAAAATATCGGTGAATTAGGTAAATCTTTTTCTAAAGGTTTATTAATGGGGGCACGTGGAAACTCTGGTGTTATCCTTTCTCAACTATTTAGAGGGATGTCTCAACACATAGCTGATAAAAAGGAAGTTAATGCAAAAGAATTTGCTGAAGCTATTCAAAACGGTGTAAGTATTGCATATAAAGCGATAATTAAACCTGTAGAAGGAACAATCCTAACAGTTGCACGTGAAGCAGCAGAAGCTGGACTTAAAGCAGCGGAAAATACTTCATCAGTAGTTGAAGTTATGGAAGCTATTTATTTTGAAGCGCAAGCGTCACTAAAAAGAACACCTGAATTGTTACCAATTTTAAAAGAAGTTGGTGTAGTGGACTCAGGTGGTCAAGGTCTTGTTTGTGTATATCAAGGATTTGTTGCTGCACTAAAAGGTGAAAAAATTGAAGGTTTAGAAGCTGTTGAGGCTAATGTTGTTGACATGCAATTCGAAGATGATCATGATATGGATTTCATGAGCCCAGAAGATATAGTGTACGGATTCTGTACAGAATTTACAGTGCGTCTTAATAAAGAGAAAAAAGAATTTAATGAAGATAAATTCCGTGAAGATATGAGTAAATTTGGGGATTCATTATTAGTTATTTCTGATAGTGAGTATGTAAAAATTCACGTTCATACAGAAACTCCAGGAGATGTGTTCAACTATGGACAACAGTACGGAGAACTTATCAAAATTAAATCTGATAATATGAGAGAACAACACCGTGAAGTTCTTAGAAAACAAGAAGCTAAACAAGCAACTGCTCCAAAAGAACTTAAAGAACAAGCGATGATTTCTATTTCTATGGGAGCTGGATTAAGTAAAGTTCTAACTTCAATGGGAGTTGATTATATCGTTGAAGGTGGACAAACGATGAATCCATCTACTGAGGATATCATGAAAGCTATAAAAGAAGTCAATGCTAAAAATATCTTTATTTTCCCTAATAACAAAAATATCCAACTTGCAGCAAAACAAGCTGCTGAGTTAGCAGAAGAAAATGTTTTTGTTGTTGAAAGTAAAACAGCACCTCAAGGCTTAGCTGCAGTTATGGTATTTAACCCACAAGCAGCAGCTGAAGAAAACTTTGCAAATATGCAAGAAGTATTATCTACAGTAAGTACTTTAGAAGTGACTCATGCTGTTCGTGATACTAATATTGAAGGTGTTGAAATTAAAAAAGACGAATTCATGGGTATTAGGGATGGAAAGATTGTAGTTTCTAATTTATCGCTAAATAAAGTATTAGAAGAATTACTAGAAAAATCTCTTGATGATGATTCTGAAATTGTTACACTTTACCTTGGTGAAGAAAGTACAGAAGAATATACAGATTTCTTAGAACAATTAATCGAAGAAAAATATCCTGATGTAGAAGTTGAACTTATTGAATCAGGACAACCAGTATATCCATATATTATTGGGGTTGAATAATAATTAAATGTTAAATTAAAAAAGTAGCATTAGTCTAAAATAGATTAATGCTACTTTAAAGTTGATAGAGTAAAATATTAATATACTAATCATAAGGCATTAAAGCAAAATAGATTATGATTTGAAAGGAGAAAACATGGTTGATATAATTATTGCATTATTATTAGCTGCAGGTGCGTACTTAGGATACAAACGTGGGTTAATCATGCAAATTTTTTATCTAGGAACAATTGTAATAGGTTATGTAGTATCAATGTTATTCAGTTCAAGGTTAGCATATTTATTTACAAGTATGATACCAATTCCAACTGATGTTACAGATGGTTTAGAAGGAATATATAAAGGATTAAATATTCCAACTTCATATTACCGAATAGTTTCATTTATTGTATTGTTTATTGTAATTCGATTAATAATACAAGTTCTAGCACAAACATTAGGAGTTGTTAGAAAATTACCGTTAATAAAAATAACGGATAGATATTTAGGAGCTATTTTTGGATTCGTGGAAATCTATTTAATAGTTTTCGTAGTGTTATATCTAGTAACAGTATTACCTACACCAGATTGGAAGATAGCGATATTTAAAGATTCAGTGTTACCAGATTATATAATACAAAACACACCAGTGTTATCAAAACAGTTTATTAGTTTATTCTTTAATAAATAATTGAAAAAATCGGAGTACGTAATGTACTTCGATTTTTTTGTAAACTCAAACCAGATGATTATTTTAATCGAAAGAAATTGTTTAATGCTTGTATTTAGTGTATAATAGTTTGTGTTATAAAAAGAAAAGCATGTAAATATAGATAGAAGGAGTGAGATTAGATTGAATAAAATTACTCAAAAAAAACTTAATTTAGACTTAGTTTTAAAAGATGTAGAGAAATATTGTTTCTCAGAGTTATCTTATGAAAAAATAAAAAATTTAGAATATATAACAAATTATGATAAGTTAGTAGAAGTTCATAAAGAAAACGAAGAAGGATATGACCTACTAAGAAAATATCCAAATGAATTTAAATTAAAAATATTTGATTATAATGCTAGTGTTAAGAAAGCTAAAATTGATAGTGTCCTTTCAGAAAAGGAACTTTTCCATATATTAAGAAATATTATAACTTATGATAGATTTTCTAGAAGATTTGAGAATATTAAATTACAAGAACATGCTAACTATCCTAGTTTAACAAAGTATGTTATTAAGCTAGATGATTTTAGTGATCTTGAAAGATATCTAGATAGAATAATAGATGAGGACGGTTATATAAGACCAGACGCTTCATTGGAACTGAAAAATATCAAAGTAAATATTTCTAAGTTGAAAAATAAAAGTGATCAAATTTTAAAAAATATACTTAGATCTAATGTTAAAAAATTAACTGAAGCAATTGTTACAAAGAGAAATGACCGTGATGTTATTTTAGTAAAACCAGAATATAAAAATGATTTTGGTGGAATTATCCATGATGAGAGTGCTTCAGGTAATACTTTTTATGTTGAACCAAAAGAAAATGTAGAGATTAATAATGAAATCGGAATACTAAAACGTAAAGAAAGAGAAGAAATACTTAGAATTTTAAAAGAAGCTTCAGAAGTTATTAAAGAAAAAGCTGATGAACTTATAAATTCACTTTGGAATTTTTCACAAATAGAGTTTATTTTTTCAAAAATGAACTTTTGCGCTAGAAATGGTTTTAATAAACAAAATATAGTAAATTCACAAGAACTTAATTTAAAGAAAGCATATAATCCATTAATTGATAGAGATGTAGTTGTGAAAAATGATGTTATTCTAGATAATAAAGGAAATTCACTAATAATAACTGGTCCTAATACTGGTGGTAAGACTGTAATCTTAAAAACAGTTGGATTATGTGTGTACTTATCACATTTAGGATTTTACATACCAGCCCTAGAGGAATCAACAGTTGGATTTTTTGAAGATGTATTTGTAGATGTGGGAGATGAGCAATCAATCGAGAATAACTTATCTACCTTTTCTTCACATATGACAAATATAATTGATATATTAAATAAAACGAATGATAAGAGCATTATTCTACTAGATGAGTTGTGTTCGGGAACTGATCCAAGTGAAGGTGCAGTGTTGTCAATTGCGTTATTAGAGAAATTCAAGAATCTAAATGCAACAATGTTATGTACAACGCACTATCCAGAAATTAAAAACTATTGTTTCGAATCAGAGTATTATAAAAATTCATCTATGGAATTTGATTTTGAGAAATTAAAACCAACGTATAGATTTATTATAGGATTACCAGGAAAATCTAATGCAATTAACATTTCAGCAAAATTAGGTTTAGAGCAATCTATTATAGATGAAGCAAGTTCGTTATTAGAAGTCAATACAAAAGAAAATAATCTCTTCATAGATAAACTATCGGAAAGCATTAGAGAATATGATTATAAATTAGAATATATAAATAAAAGTTTAGATGAAATTGATGAAGTTAAAGAAACTCTTGAGTCTAATCTACAGAAATATGAAGAATATAAAGAAAGTCTGTATAATGATTTAAGTATAGAGTTAAATAAAGAAATAGAAGAGAAAAAAGAAGAGATGCTTGAAATTTATAGAGAATTTAAAGATAATACTTCTTTAAAACAACATGAACTTAATGAATTACTTCATTCTATGGATAAGAGCAAGAATAAAATAAAATTACAAAGAAAATTAGAAAGTGAACCTAAGTTTAATAATAGTGAGATACAGGTTGGTGATGATGTGCTGGTACTAAGTTAT
Organism: uncultured Gemella sp.; assembly: GCF_963519265.1. Taxonomy (GTDB): domain Bacteria; phylum Bacillota; class Bacilli; order Staphylococcales; family Gemellaceae; genus Gemella. Next base: position 10,011 of record NZ_CAUQNQ010000046.1, read on the forward strand.
AATCAAAGAGCAACTGTATTAGAAATTTCAGGAAATACCCTACAAATAAAAATGGGTGCTATGAAACTAAATATCAAGAAAAAAGAGGTTAGAAAAATCGATAGTGAACCAGAAGTTGCTAAAAGATATGTAAGCACAAGTAGTGTAAGTAGTAAAAAAGTGGGTATTGATATTAATGTAATAGGATTAAATACAGAAGAAGCCATAAGAGAAATTGAAAATTACATGGATAAAGTAATACTGCAAGGTTATGATACATTTACTATTATTCATGGTTTAGGTTCAGGAATACTTCGTAAAAATATCGGAGAATATCTTAAAAATAATAGATATGTAGCTAGCTATAGAACCGGAGGTCAAAACGAAGGTGGAATGGGAGCTACTGTGGTTGAGATGAAATAAAAGGGGATGATCTAAAAGTCCTAAATTTTAACAAAGTGTATATGATAACTCATAGACGCAGTGGTTTATTGATATCTAAATTCGCTTTATAAAAGCTTTTTAGATATCTAATAAACTTTGCGGGGGTGACTCGACAAAATCGATTTCTCCGAAATCACGATTTTTGAGTCACTCCCTTATTTTTTATATATCCAATATCTTAGTGTAATTCTAGATTCTTCTATTACTTCGTTTTCTAGTATACCGCCACATGATTCAATAGTGCGTTTTGAAGCAATATTATTTTTATCACAGGTAACTAAAATTTTATCAAGACCAAGTGAAAACAAAAATTCAGAAGTGTAGGTTAACATTTTCTTTGCATATCCTTTTCTACGTTCTGATTTTCTAACACTGTAACCTATATGACCACCAAAGTTTAAAAGATAATCATTAAGTTCATGTCTACCGTTAATAATACCTACAATTTTGTCATTATCTAGTGCAAAGAAAGTATGTGCAGTAACAAATCCTGGAGTGACTGTTTCTTTATACTTAGTATTTTCTGTAAATTGTACCCATTCAGGGATAGATAAAGCAGTCATATTTGCTGCACCGTGGATAGTTTCGTTGTTTAAAATAAACTCATTCTTATAGTCTTCAATTTGTTGAAATGAAACATCGATAGGTTCTTTAAAAGTAATCATAATAAATCCTCCTTGTACTGTATACTTATATAATATCTCAATAGAATTTGATTGTAAATAGTAAAAAGAAAGAAAAATTGAAATAAAAATGAAAAAGTATGAAAATATTATTGACAAGAAATAAAGTTGATGATAGAATAGTAAAAATCTTCTCAAGAAGAAGACGAACAATCAAACATTTCGAAATATCAAATGTTAAGAA
>NZ_CAUQNQ010000047.1:0-10659 GCF_963519265.1 uncultured Gemella sp.
CTTTAACTTTTGATAAAGAAAGAATTCTTAACGATATAATTTTTTCAGAAGTATTGTCAAAACCAAAAAGTAAAAGATAATAAATAGGAGGTGTAATATGAAAAAGCCATTTAACTATATTAGTTATTGTATTTATTCATTTATGCCTCTTTATTTTGTTTTGCTTATATATACATTTGTAAAAGAGGATATGGAAGCTTTACTTTTAACTATAGTACTTATAATTGTATCAATATTTGTGTTAATGCTTCAGGTTAATAGTAGACCTACAAATATATTTGTGTGTGGAAAAAAAGAAATATCCAAACAAAATGGTATTGATCAATATTATTTAGTACTCATGATAATAGTTAACTTTTTGATTATTAATAATAAAATACATTTTTTATATAAAATAATAATTTTTGTAATTATATATTATGTGTTATCATTAATGTTATTTAAATATAAAAATTATACATTAACATTATTAGGCTACAAAATGTACATAATTCGTGATAAAATAGTATATAGCAAGAAAAGTCAAGAAGAGATATATAAAATATTAAAAGATAAGAAGAGTTTGCAGATAATAGAAGTATCTAATAATATTTATATTGAAAATGAAAAATATAGAATGACTAATTTTTATTGTAAAGACTTTTAGATAGTAGGAGATTTTATCTCTATCACATAAGAAGAATAATTAAGGAGAATATGCTATGAGAGTTGTTGATATCATAGATAAAAAGAAAAAGAATAAGGAACTTACAAAAGCTGAAATTGAATTTTTATTGGATGGTTATCTTAAAGGGACAGTACCAGATTATCAGATGAGTTCATTTTTAATGTCTGTTTATTTTAATAATATGACAAAAGATGAACTAACTAACTTCACTTTAACTATGAGGGATTCTGGAGATACAATCTACTTTGACGATTTAGATCACTATCTTGTTGATAAACATTCTACAGGTGGAGTAGGTGATAAGGTTACTGTAGTTCTAGGACCGATTTTATCAGCAGTAGGAATGGCTACGACAAAGTTATCTGGTAAAGGTTTAGGACACACCGGAGGAACAATTGATAAATTTGAAGCAATTAGAAACTTTAAATTTAGTACTACAAAAGAAGAACTGGTGGAAGTAGCTAGTAAAACTGGAGTGGGGCTAATGGGTTACAGTGACAACATTGTTCCATTGGATAAGAAAATCTATGCATTACGTGATGTAACAGCAACTGTAGATAGTATTCCATTAATAGCAAGCAGTATCATGAGTAAGAAACTGGCGATTCAATCTGATTTAATTATTCTAGATGTAAAAGTTGGTGATGGTGCATTTATGAAAACTATTGAAGATGCAAGAGAACTATCTCGTAGAATGGTTGAGATTGGAAATAGTGTAGGTAGAAAAACAATAGCAGTACTGACTAATATGGAAGAACCATTAGGATATAATATCGGAAATTCTAATGAAATTATCGAAGGAATAGAAGCTTTAAAAGGTAATTGGTCTAGCGATTTAAAAGAAGTTGTTTACGAAATTGTCTACCTAGCGTTAAAACACAAAGGTGAAGTTAAGACGTTTGAAGAAGCAGCTAAAAAAATAGACGAAGTTATTGCTAATGGTCGTGCACTAGAACTATTAAAACAATTTATTGAACTTAGTGGAGGAGACGGCGAAGTTATAAATAATTATGAACTGTTACCAACGCCTAAGTCAGTACTAGAAGTATTCTCAGAAGAAGAAGGTTTTGTAACAAAAATCAAAGCAGAAGAAATAGGTAAAGCAGCGATGGTAATTGGAGCTGGGCGTGCTACTAAAGAAGATGAGGTTGATCATGCTGTGGGAATTGAGCTTAAGAAAAAAGTCGGAGATAAGGTAGAAAAAGGTGATGTTATCGCTGAAATTTACTACAACGATGAAAAAAATGTTCAATCAAGTAAAGCAATGGTTTTAGATGCCTATGTAATAGGAAAAGAAAAAATAGAAAATATTAAAAATATATTAGAAGTAATAGAATAGAGGTAAAAAAATGGGATTAAATAAATATATCGATCATACAATATTAAAAGCGACAGCAAGTAGTGCAGATGTACAAAAACTTTGCGCGGAAGCAATTGAATATGAATTTTATAGTGTTTGTGTTAATGGTTGTTACGTTGCAGATGCCAAGCATCTTTTACAAGGAACAGATGTGAAGGTTGCGGCTGTTGTAGGATTTCCATTAGGCGCGATGACTACTGCTGCGAAAGTATTCGAAGCCAAAGAAGCGGTAGAAAATGGAGCAAGTGAAATAGATATGGTTATCAATGTTGCTAAATTGAAAGATGGTGAGTTTGATTATGTAGAAAATGAAATTCGTCTTATTAAAGAAGCGATTGGAGATAATGTATTAAAAGTTATAATTGAAACTTGTTATTTAACTGATGAAGAAAAAGTTAAAGCTTGTGAGTTATCACTAGTAGCTAAAGCAGATTTTGTAAAAACTTCAACTGGTTTTGGAACTGGTGGAGCAACGTATGAAGATGTTAAATTAATGAAATCTGTTGTAGGTGACAATGCAAAAGTTAAAGCAAGTGGTGGAGTTAGAGATAAAGAAACTGCCCAAAAATATGTTGATCTTGGGGCAGAAAGATTAGGAACAAGTTCAGGAATAGAGATTGTAAAATAATATAATTTACTAAAGGTCTAAATGTTAAAATGTTATTTTACTTATTGTAATTAAGAAATTTCTAGAGGTAAGATAAAAAGAATTAATTTAAACTGTTAAGAAGATAAAAAAACTCAGATTAACATAAAAAATAATTTAAATCAGTCTCGGAGTATTATATTTAATAAATATTATAAGGAGCGACGCGCTAGTGATGATTTTTAAATCATTATTTTGGTGGATGCTCCTTTTTTTATTTGGAATTAATTATTTAGGACATGTATATCTTTGTGTTTTCTAAAAGTAACTGTATTGTATTTATGTATTAACAGGGGAAATAGGGTATCATTTTTACCATCTATAAATAAAAAAGTTATTAATTGTAGCCTTATTTTGGGGTGTTTATTAAATTGTAATAGAAATATTATTTTGATAGAATAAAATTGTAGTAATATGTATTTAGGAGCAAATGTTTTATGCGAGCACAAAATAAAAATAATAAAATTTTAAAGTTTTCAATTAGAAAATTATCATTTGGTGCAGCACCTGTTGTCATTGGAGCTCTTTTCTTCGGTAGTTATGCTCCAACTGATGTTCATGCGAGTGATAATGGTGTAAATGTTAATTATACATATCTAACTGAAAATGAACTTACAGAATCGGAAAAAAGTTTAATTAAGAATACTGTACCAAGCGATGTAAAAAATGACGAAACATACTATATGATTTATAAAAAAGTAGATCAACTTTCTAATGATGTTATACCCGAGGTGAAATCATTACCTAATACTGGAGAAAGTTCACTTCCATTAGCTGGATTGGGTTTAGGAACAGCTGTTCTAGTGGTATTTCTAATATCAAAAAAATATAGAAATAAAGTACTTAGTGTTATTTTGATTGGTAGTTTAGGTCAGAGTGCTATAGTACCTTATCATTCTTTTGCTTTAGAAAACAAAGATTTAGTTCAATATAATACAAAAGCAACTATAAGCAATTCTTCTGAACTTTCTAAAGGTGTAATTCAAATAGCAGGATACAGATATATAGGATTTTTCACGCAAAATGATTTAGAAGAATACTCTCGAGTTACAGAAAAGATTCTCCCAAGTGAAACGAAAGTATCATCAATTAAGCAAAGTGAATCACTAACTAAAACAGAAAAAGTTGAGAAAATTGAGGTACCTAAAATTGAAGAGCATAGACAAGGTACAGAAATCTCAAAATCAAAGATTGAATATAAAACAACGCCAGAGGAAGGTGTACGTAGCTTATCTATAAATAAACCAGAACTAAGATCAACTAAGGAAGTTATCCCTTTTGAAACTATTAGAAAATTTGACAATACGTTGCCAAAAGGTGAGACTAAAGTTCTTAAAGATGGTGTTAATGGGGAAAAAGTGGTGTTTAGCGAAGTAACGACGGTTGATGGCAAAGAGACTAGTAGAATCATTAAAACTTCTATTACTAGGAATGTTGTCAATAAAGTTATTGCTGTCGGTACTTTAGAAGTAGCAAAAGGTAAATCGTTAGTCCAACCAGAAAAACCAGTAGGAGTGGTAAGTGAGAAAGGCGAATCGCTAGTACAGCCGGAGAAACCGGTAGGAGTGGTAAGTGAGAAAGGCGAATCGTTAGTGCAACCGGAGAATCCAAAAGGAGTAATAAGTGAGAAAGGCGAATCGTTAGTGCAACCGGAGAATCCAAAAGGAGTAGTAAGCGAGAAAGGTGAAGCACTAGTACAGCCAGAGAAACCGATAGGAGTAGTAAGTGAGAAAGGCGAACCGTTGGTTCAGCCAGAGAATCCAGAAGGAGTAGTAAGTGAGAAAGGCGAAGCCTTAGTACAGCCAGAAAACCCAGAAGGGGTAGTAAGCGAGAAAGGCGAATCATTAGTACAACCAGAAAATCCAGAAGGAGTGGTAAGTGAGAAAGGCGAACCGTTAGTACAGCCAGAGAATCCAGTAAAAGAAATTCCAAAAGAGAAAAAACCACCTGTATTAACATTAGCTAAGATCGAAGAACATACTCTTGATCGCTCTGCTAACTTGACATATACTTTAGAAAATGAGGATTCAGTCGAGATTAAATCTATTATGGTGGAAGTCCGTGATGGTGAAAATATAGTTAAACGACTAGATTTAACTACATCTAAATTAAAAGATATTGCTGATAATCTTAAATTGTATAAAGACTATATCGTCAGAACAACTATGATTTATAACCGAGGAAAAGTAGATGAGACTTCAGTATTAGAAGAAAGACCGCTAAGGCTTGATCTAAAAAAAGTTGAAGTTAAAAATATCAAAGAAACAAGTTTGATACATGTTAACGAACAAGGTGAGGAATCTGATAGTAGCCTATTAAACGCCATTCCAGAAAATATAAAAGAATATTACTTGAAAGTAACTTCTCGTGATAATAAAACAACCAAGCTTGCTATTGATAAAATAGAAGAAGTAAAAGTTGGAGAAGATTGGTTTTATAAAGTTAGTGCAAAAGCTCAGGATTTAGTGCGAAGAACGAGTGAAAATAAAATAGAGGATACTTATTCTTATTATATTGCGAAACCAAAACCACATATTGGTGATGTGTACTATGATTTTAAAGATTTAATAGAAGCTATGCAAAAAACTCCTTCGGGAACATTCAAACTTGGGGCTGATTTAAGCGCGGTTAGTATAAAACCACTCGGAAAATCTTATGTTACTCAGAAATTTACAGGAACATTAACAAGTGTTGATGATAAGCATTATTCAATTCATAATTTAGTGCACCCTCTATTTAGTAAATTAGAAAATGCAACTATTAAAAATATAAACTTAGAGAATGTGAATATTAATCTACCAGGGGAAAATAACGTTGCTACACTTGCTCAGATAGTAAAAGGGGGCACTATTGAAAATATTAAAGTAACGGGTAGTGTCACTGGAGCAAATGAAGTAGCTGGTATTGTTAATAAGCTAGATGAAGGGAAAATGACTAATATTGCATACATTGGTAAAGTACATGCTACTGGTAATAAAGGTTGGAACCTTGCCGGAATAGCAGGTGATGTTTGGCGTGGTAATATTGAAAAAGCCTATGTTGATGCTGAAATTACGGGTGATAGATCACGAACAGGAGGAATAGCAGGTAACATAAGCCATGGTTATAATTCTGATGGCATAGGTAGATGGGGATATATAAGAAATTCTGTAGCAAAAGGTACTATTGATGTTCCTAATAGTGGAGAAAATGGAGGTCTTATAGGTAAAAACTGGCCTTGGGGTGTTATTGAAAATACTGTTACAATGATGGATGTTAAGAAAGGTGACGTATTCTTTGGATCAAGAGACATGGATGATGAAAATGTTACGAATTGGGTTGTTAATAAGAATTTCACAGTAACAGGTATTAGTAAAGGTGGAAAAACTCATAGAAACTCTCATAGAATCAAAGATATCACTAAAGATGAAGCAGATGCGAAAATTCAAGCGATGATGATTACTGCTGATAAATTAATTAGTACACAACCAACTGTAGATAAGCTTAACAACAAAGTTTCTTACGAAGATGAATATAAAAATATTCAAGATTACCAAGAAAATCGTGATCAGGCATATCGCAATATAGAAAAACTACAACCATTCTATAATAAAGATTGGATAGTAAATCAAGGTAATAGATTAGATGAAAATTCTAATCTTGTAACTAAGAAAATCTTATCAGTAACAGCTATGAAGGATACGGAATTTGTAACAGATTCAGAAAATGCTAATAAAATCATGGTTCACTATGCTGATGGAACAAAAGAATTGTTTAATATTTCTGCAAAAGCTTCCCAAGTAGCTCAAGTGAAAGAATATAGTATAGAAAACTTAGGAGGTATAGTATATACGCCGAATATAGTTATTAAAAATAGAGATGCTTTAGAAGCCAGAGTTAAAGAATTATTGCTATCTGTTGAGTTACAGTCTCAAGCTGTTCGTAATATACTTGAAAAGAGAGATACTAGAAATGATCCTACAGCCAATAGTGAAGCACGTCAAAATGGATATATTCGGGATTTATTCTTAGAAGAAAGCTTCAAGGAAGTTAGGGATAATATTGATAAGTTTGTAAAAAAACTTGTAGAAAATGAAGAACATCAATTAAATGATGACGAATCTGCAAAACGAGCATTAATTAAAAAAGTAGAATTAAATAAAACTAATATTATGCTTGGATTAACATATCTAAATAGATATTACGGAATTAAATATAATGGTATGAATATAAAAGATATGATGACTTTCAAACCTGATTTCTATGGGAAAAATGTTGATGTGCTTGACAGACTTATCAAAATTGGTTCTAAGGAAAGTTATATAAAAGGTGATCGTACACATGACGCCTATCGTGAGGTTATAGCTGGTAGTACTGGAAAAGGTAATTTACATGAATTTTTAAATTATAATATGAAATTATTTACAGCGGATACAGATTTAAATGATTGGTTTAAACATACAACAGAAAATAATGTTTATATATCTGAACCTACTACCACAACTCAAGACTTTGTAAATAAAAAACATAGAGTTTATGATGGCTTAAACAACGGTATACATGGACGTATGATTTTACCGTTATTGAATTTGAAAAATGCTCATATATTCTTGATTTCGACATATAATACTTTAGCGTACAGTTCTTTTGAAAAATATGGAAAATATACAGAAGAAGAACGAAATAAATTTAAAGCAAAAATTGATGAAGTTGCAAATGCACAACAACGATACTTAGACTTCTGGTCTCGTTTAGCATTGTCATCAGTTCGAAACAGATTATTGAAGAGTGACAATATGGTACCAACTGCAGTTTGGGATAACCAAAATTATAATGGTGGTTCTAACCGTTATGGATTTGCGAATAATGGTAGAGATGTAGTAGCTCCTGTACGTGAGTTATATGGCCCAACATGGCGTTATCACAATACAAATGGAAACATGGGTGCTATGGCTAGAATCTATGGATCTCCAAACAATGATGATGCAGTGTTCTTTATGGTGACAGATATGATTAGTCAATTCGGTATTTCGGCATTTACTCATGAAACAACCCATGTAAATGACCGCTTGGTGTATTATGGAGGAAATTGGCACCGTGAAGGTACAGATCTTGAGGCGTATGCACAAGGTATGCTACAAACACCTGATAGTTCTACGACAAATGGAGAATACGGAGCTCTAGGGTTAAATATGGCATATGTTCGACCAAACAATGGAGATCAATGGTATAATTATGATCCTAATAAATTAAAAAACAGACAAGAAATAGATGCTTACATGAAACGCTACAATGAAGCTATGATGATGTTAGATCAATTAGAAGCTGATGCAGTTATTAGTAAACGACTAACTGATAATAGTAAATGGTTTAGAAAAATAGATAAAGAATATCGTTATAAAGATGGATATAATAAATTGACAGAACCAAATCAATGGGATAAAGTACGAGATTTGAGAGATGAAGAAAAAACCAAACAATTAACTTCTATTAATGATTTGGTAGATAATAACTTTGCGACTAAGCATGGTGTTGGAAATGGGCGTTATCGACCAGAAGACTTTATGCCAAATTCTGCTTATGTAAATGTAAATATGATGGCAGGTATTTATGGAGGTAATTCAAGCGATGGAGCACCTGGTTCATTATCATTTAAACATAATGCATTCCGTATGTGGGGATACTATGGTTATGAAGATGGATTTATCAGTTATGTTTCAAATAAATACAAAGATGCAGCTAATAAAGAAAAATTACCAACTTTAAGTGATAAGTATATTATCAAAAAAGTATCTAAAGGGGCATTTGAAACGCTTGAAGCTTGGAAAAAACACTGGTATGGAGAAGTCTTAGCGAAAGCTAAACATGGATTCGCTGAGATAGATATCGATAATGTGCATATAACATCTTATGATCAACTGCAACAAATGTTTAACGATGCAGTTCAAAAAGATTTAGACCAAATGGCTAAAACTGGTAAAGAATCTTATGGAAATACAGTTGCACTTAAAACTAAGGTGTTTAAACAATTACTAAAAAATACAGATGGATTTTCTAATGATTTCTTTAATAAATAATTTTTAGAAGTAGTTTATAAGAGTCTTTTCAAATAATTAAGTTTATGTTTAAAGGGTTTAAAACACAAAAGGGAGTGATAAAAAGTCCTAAAGAAAAAAAGTTTATAAGAACAACTCCAAGACGTAGTGGTTTATTAATAGATAAATTCGCTTCGTAATAGTTTTTAGATATCTAATAAACTTTACGGGAGAGGATTTACAAAATATTATTGCTAAGAATTTGTAATTTTTAGTCATTTCGTTAAGTTCGATTGATTAAGAAAATAGGAGAAAGCTATGCTGCATTAGGAGGTCTAGCTTTTTTCCTGTTTTGTACGAAGTAGATGGAATATGTTTAAGTAATCTTAAATAGATTATAAGGAAAATAGTCGATGTGCTTTTGTGTTCCTTGAAATGCATAAAAGCTGAATATACAAGGAATATAAGAGATATTTTATTCAAATAATTTCAAAAATATTAACTACATTTTAACTTCATAATATAGAATATGTTCTTATGAGGGATTTATATTTGGATATCGGGATTTGTTTTCTATATCCAAGTGCTAATTATCGCTATATTTGATAGGTTTTTGTTAGACAAAAAAATGCTAGTTTGATATAATAGTGACACTAAGGTTAATTGTAAAATAACATTGTTTTTTAATAAAGGTTACAGCTAAATAGTAAGTTGTTTCAGAACTTAAAGAATACGGTAATATCATATTATTATTATTATTATTATTATCGGCGCGCTCTATAGCGATAAATATGGTTATTTAATATTTCAATGTGAAAGGTATTTATTTTTAACTTCAAATTAAATTAATATTTAAAAAAATAAGGAGAATAAAAAATGATAGGAAAAAATAATTATTATTTGAAAAATACAAAAGAGGGTACAAAAGTAGAGTCGTACTCAATAAAGAAATTTAAAGTAGGTGCTGCGTCTGTAGTAATAGGTGCAAGTATCTTTTTTGGTGCTGGAGCAGTAGCTCAAGCTAGTGATTCTATTTCAAACAACACAGCAACAGATGAATCATTAGGGGCAGATAATAAACTAGAAGTCACACCAAAAGCACAAGCCAAACCAGTAGTAGAAAACACTAGAGAGAGTGTGGCAGCCGCAGTAGCTTCAAAACTAGAGAATTCAGAAAAAGAAACTCTAAATAAAACAGCCTTAACAAAATTAATTGAAGAAATTGATGGGAAATTTACCAACGGGAAATATGCTTCTAAAACAGAAGATAGTGTAAACCAATTGAAAACAGCTTTAGAAGAAGCAAGAGTGGTTTTAAGTAACGCAAAAACACAAGCTGAATTAACACAAGCACAAGCTAAATTAGTTACTGCAACAACAAAATTACAAACAAAACCAGCAGAGAAAAAACAAGCACCAGCAGTAGATACGACAAATGGAAAAGCTACTGCAGGTAAAACAGCAACTAATACTGAGAAAGCTTCAGACTCTAACTCGATTGCCAACTCAGGTTCTAGAGATGAACGTCATGGGAAAGCATTGGATAAAAATAATCCATTCCGTACAGATGCGGCTACTACGGATACAGATCCATCTGCGAACCAAACGTATACTGCACCTGCAGATAATGCAGATTTAAACACTTTAGTTAAAAATTTATTAGCATTAGATCCTACAGTTGAAAATAATACAAAACTTTCACAAAATATGGATAGTTTGGGTGATAGTAAACAAGTTGAAAAAGGTACTGTAAAAGAAATTAAAGAGTTCGGTGGATGGACAGCAGTAGATGGAGGAGTGTTCGCTATTGCTAGAAGAACTGAAGAAGGTGTATACCCTCTTGAGACTATCAATTCAACACTTAATGATACAGTTTGGTTACGAGAACAAGCATTTGATAGAGACACGGAGTATACGTTATTACTTTCGAAGAGTAGAACGAGAGCTAATAGAAATGAAGAAGTTTTTGATG
>NZ_CAUQNQ010000048.1:0-10571 GCF_963519265.1 uncultured Gemella sp.
ATACTAGCTGGTCCCATACCTGTTCCCATTACAGAAATCTTTTTACCTTTATATGTTCCAGTATATCCTAGCATACCACGCACTTCATTAAAACAAACTACATCTTCTAAAAATGTTTCTGCAATAAATTTCGCTCTTAAAGGATCCCCTGGTAAAAGAATCGTTTCCGCGATTTCTACTCCGTTTGGTTTAATATGTGGTGTTTGTTTATGTGACATCAGTTAGTCCCCCTGTAAATATATTAATAACTTTATTATACCTTTTTTTCTCACCTTAAACAAGAGATATTAAAAAAATAATTATCTATATTTTCCGTTGAATATTCTGAAAATAACGATTTTCTTCTAACATTTTATTATATACTTCTTCTTTATAACACACATCCCCCTATAAGCAACTCTTTTAATTAATATAATTATATTAACTCTTTTCAGAAAATAATTAACACTTAATTTTACCGTTTTCATAAGACTCTATAATATTCTTTTATCTTACTAGATATTTTCTATTGAAAAATAATTATATAAAAATTGAATATTAATAGTATTTTAAGCTATTTTGTTATATAATTAGTGTTATAAAAAAAATAAATTAGAAAGAGGTTTTTTTATGTTACAATTAGCTGTCTTTTTACCAGTAATTGCGATGTTTTTCGTACCTTTTTTAAGGAAAAACTTCAAAACCATCCATACTGGGAAATTTGTTATAGTTGTACCATTAATACTGTTTGGGTATTTTATTTCAAATCTTAAGTATATCTATTCAGGTGGAACAATCTATAAGAAACTAGCATTTGTTCCTAACGTAGGACTTGATATCAACCTAAATCTTGATGGTTTATCACTTCTATTCTCATTACTAATTACAGGAATTGGTACTCTAGTAATACTATATTCATGTTACTATATGAGTATTACAGATGAAAAATTACATAAATTTTACATATTTTTACTAATATTCATGTCAGCCATGTTAGGTGTGGTTTTATCTGACAACATGCTTAGTATGTATATGTTCTGGGAGATGACATCTGTTTCTTCTTTCCTATTAATTAGTTACTGGCACGAAAATGATGCATCTAGAAAAGGAGCACTAAAATCACTTATTATTACTGTCTTTGGTGGAGTCCTAATGCTAGCAGGAATTTTCGTTTTAAATAATATTACTGGAAGTTTTAACGTTAGTGAAATTATAGAATTTACTAAAAATCACGGATACAACAATAAATATGTAGTAGCAATGATTCTTATAATATTCGGTGCATTTACAAAATCAGCACAGTTTCCATTCCATATTTGGTTACCCGATGCCATGGCGGCACCGACACCAATCAGTAGTTACCTACACTCAGCTACGATGGTTAAAGCTGGAATCTATCTATTATTAAGAATTGGAATTGTATTCTCATTTACTTCTTCATTTGGTAATATTCTTATCATTTTTGGGACTATTACTATGCTAATAGGTTCTATTTCTGCAATATTCCTAAAGGATTTAAAAGGAATTCTTGCATATTCAACTATTAGCCAACTTGGTATGATGACTCTTATGATAGGTATAGCTAACCTTGGTCTATACAACGATAATCACTACGTTTATACATTCGCATTTTATGCAGTATGTTTCCATATTATTAACCATGCAGCATTTAAAGCAAGTTTATTTATGATTACTGGTATTATTGATCACTCATTCCATACACGTGATATCGAAAAACTTCGTGGTATCAAAAGATATATGCCACTTAGCTTTATATTAAGTATTATCGCTGGGTTCTCTATGGCAGGAATCCCACCTTTAAGTGGTTTCTACTCAAAAGAATACTTCTTAACGGTAGTTTATGGATTAACGCAATCGAGTATGCTATATATGATTATCGTAATAGCTGTAGTTATTGGAGCTTTAGGAACTGCTATTTATTCGTTAATATTAGCATTCAAACCATTCTTAGGTAAATTCGATAACTCTATACTGGGCAATAAGAAATTACATCTTCCAAGTAATGGTATCTTTATATCACCAATAATACTTGTAGTCTTCGTAATTATTAACACATTCATAAAAGATTACATAGTTATTCCAGCGCAACAATCTGCCCTAGCTGTAAAAACAACTAATAACGAAGTAATCACTCATGTCCATCATGATAGTTTCTTCTCAATAGAACTTCTTACTTCTATTATTGTTATCATTGCAAGTTTTGTAATTTATAAATTATTTGCAAGTGGAAATGGAATCTATAGTATAAACCCTACTATTATTTCTATTCATGGAACATATAATAACTTAGGTAACTTACTACACAAAGTAAGTGGTACCCTTCATGATACATTTGTTACAAATCAACTTAGAAGAAATATGAGTTATATCTTTGTAGTATTATCTGCAACTATTATTGGTGGTTACTTTGCAATCGGTAGACCTATGTTAATTAATAACTTTTCTACAATTCATTACATGAATATTTTCATAGGACTATGTATAGTCGTGTGCTGTGTCGCTCTAACTACAGTGTATAATAGGCTAGTACTTATTATCCTTTCTTCTGGAATTGGATTTATGATGACTGCACTATATGTTACATTTAGAGCACCAGACTTAGCAATGACACAATTTGTAATTGAATCAATTTCTACTATTATTTTCTTAATAGCATTCATTCTATTAACTGATAAAACAAAACAAGTAGAAAAACAAAGTTTTAAACTTACTAACGCAATAATTGCGACACTAACTGGTATTAGTTTTATAATCGTAGGACTTGTGTCTTACGCTTATAAAAATCCATCAGAAATTAGTCAATTTTATTTTGATAATGTTGTAGCATCTGGTGGAGGAAACATAGTAAATGTTATTATCGTGGACTTTAGGGGATTTGATACCTTGTTCGAAATAACAGTTATGACTATGGTTGCATTAATCATTTATGCTATGTTTAAAATCATTAAAAGAGGAGGACCAAAAGATGAAAACTAATGATATGATTTTAAAATCATTATCCGCAATTATTTCAGGATGTATATTTTTACTTTCGCTTAGTTTGTACTTTGGTGGTCACTTCCTTCCTGGTGGTGGTTTCGTCGGAGGACTCCTTTGTACAATGGCATTAGCTCTAGCAATGTTTACATATGGAATAGATAGAGTCAATAAACTTCTTCCTATTAATTATGTATATGTAACTGCTATTGGATTACTTTTTTCTATTGGTACGGCGTTTAGTGGTGTTGTAGTCGGAAAGAATTTCTTCAAACATCATTTCACTCATATTCACGTTCCAATAATGGGAGAAATGGAATTACATACAGCTGCAATATTCGACTTAGGTGTATACTTTGTAGTTGTTGGAGTTCTTATGTCGGTAATTTTAGCTTTCGGAAAGGATGGTAAATAATGGAATTTTATATGATTATCTTATGCGGTATTCTTGTTGGATTTGGTGTTTACCTTATGCTTTCTAAGAGTATGATGCGTATAATAATTGGGGTTGGTCTTTTTGGTCATGCTGCTAACCTTATTATACTTATCGCAGGTGGTTTATATGATGGCGATATTCCTATTATCTCAGAACTAGGAAAAAATTATATAGATCCTATTCCAGCAGCACTTATTCTTACTGCCATCGTTATCGGATTCGCAGTAACTTGTCTTTTAATTTCAATCTACATTGCTAACTATAAATTAAAAGGAAGCGATAATGTAATTGATCTTGAAGATGTAGAAAATATGAAGGAGGAAAGAAATAATGCATAGTAATTTACCTGTTATACCTATATTTATCCCCCTTCTATTCGCAGCAATAACGGTATTATTTAGAAAAAGAATAGCAATGCAACGTTTATTAACAACATTGGCTACACTACTTGTTCTTGCATTTTCTATATTAAATATCTATATGGTAAATAAACACCAAATACTAATATTAGAGATGGGGAATTGGGCTAGTCCATTTGGTATTACTTTAACATTAGATGGACTTAATAGTGTTCTAGTTACAACATCTTCAGTTGTATTTCTTGCAACATTGATATATTCATTTAAAACAATTGATAAAGTTCGAGAACTTAGTTTCTTCTATCCTGGATTCTTATTAATCATGGTCGGAATAAACGGAGCTTTCACTACAGGTGATATATTTAACCTTTTTGTTTTCTATGAAATCTTACTTATGTCATCTTACTTACTACTATTAGTAGGTATTAATAAAGAACAACTTAAATCTTCTATTAGTTATGTACTAATGAATGTCTTTGCTGGTAGCTTATTTGTTATTAGTATTGGATATCTTTACACAATTGTTGGTAGCTTAAATATGGCATACATATCTCAAACAATCTCATCGATGGCTGATCGTCGTGGATTATACCTTGTCGGAGCTGTAATGATATTTGTGTTCTGTATGAAGGGCGCTCTATTCCCACTATTCACATGGATGAATAGATCATACGCTGCACCACCAATTGCAATCTCAATAATCTTTGGAGCACTGCTAACAAAAGTTGGTCTTTACTCAATAATTAGAACATATGGATTGTTCTATTATGAATCAAACTTCATCAAGTCTTATATATTAATACTTGGAGCAGTCTCAATCATAGCAGGTTGTATCGGAGCTATCTATCAAAAAGATTTAAAACAAATAGTAATTTTTAATATTGTAATTTCTCTTGGAGTTATGGTTTGCGGAACTGCAACACTGAATACTTTCGGTGTTAAAGGTGCTTTACTCTATGCAGTAAACGACATATTACTAAAAGCTGCATTATTCATAGTTGTTGGATTAATAATTTACGTTAGCGGAGTCAAATATCTTCAAAAATGTGGATTAATCAATAAATACCCTCTTCTTGGTTGGACATATTTTATTATAGTTCTGTCATTAGCAGGAGTTCCACCATTCAGTGGTTTCTATGGTAAAGCACTAATAATTAAAGGTTTAGTTACAAATAACAATACATTTATTGCTATATTAGTAGCATTATCTGGATTAGTTGTATTTTACTCTTTAATTAGAATATTCTTAAATGTATTCTACGATAATATCAATAAGAGTTTAATCTTAAAACCTCTTCCAAAAGGTGTCCAAATTCCTCTTATTGCTATCGTAGCAATAGCACTTATTATCGGAGTAAGCGCTAATCTATTAGATGGTTTCTTCGATAAAGGTATACAAATGGTACTAAATCCTCAACACTATATCGACTTAGTACTTAAGAAAGGAGCATAATTATGGCACTACAATTTTTAATTAATATATTAGTTGGTGTAGTATGGACGTTCTTTTCAGGTAACTATAATTCTGAATATTTTGCAGTCGGATTTTTCTGGGGTATGGTGCTACTATTCATCTTTAGAAAAACATTTGCAAAAAACATTCTAGGAGATCAACTTTACTACATTTATGTTTATAAATGGATAAAATTACTCTTAATGTTCTTGTTTGAATTATTAAAAGCAGATATAAATGTTTTAAAATTAATGTTCAAAAAAGATCTTGATGTTAACCCTGTTATTTTTGAATATCCTTTAGAAGTAACAAAAGACTGGCAAATTACACTACTTGCCAATATGATAACTTTAACACCAGGTACACTTACAGTCAATGTTGGTCATGATAATAAAACACTTCATATTCATTGCCTTGATACTGATGATATTTCTGGTGAGATTGAAGGTATAAAAAATAGTTTTGAAAAAGCAATACTGGAGGTTGATTTAAATGGATAAAGTATTAGACTATTCAATTTTACTAGGTATATTCGCTAGTATTGCAATGATATTTTTCTTATTAATTTATATCATAAAAAAACCTAGCATATTTGATAAATTAATAGCTAGTGATCTACTTGCTATGCCGCTGATGTGCTTAATAGTTTTAGTTAGTATGTACTACAAAACTTTTTCTTATATTTCACTTATACTTATCATAGCTATTATATGTTTAGTAGGTACAGTTGTTACTGCTAGATTCTTAGCTAAAAAGGAGGTCTTTAGTGATGATACTAAATAGTATTTTAGACATTATTATTATACTTCTAATTTTAATCGCAGTAATAGCAATGCTATCAACAGTAATAGGATTTATTAGATTACCTGATGAAATAACTAAAATACATGCCGCAGGAGTTACAGGATCTTTCGCTATAGAATTAATTCTTATAGCTGGATTTATATACTTCTATCGTTATCTACATGTATTTGAATATAAATTTTTATTAGCAATAGTATTCTTATTCTTAGCTGCTCCAGTTTCAGCACACATGATATCTATAAGCGCAATAATATATAATAAACATGTATATTCTAAAAATAATAAAGATGAAGCTAAGAAAGTATTAGACGATATTGAACAATTAAATAATTAATAAGATTATCAAAAAGTTAAAAGCATTTAAATTATAAATCACTCTTTAACTTTATGAACAACTACAAATCTAAAAGAAGCTACTTGAAAATATGATTTTTAATCAATCTATATTTTAAGTCGCTTCTTTTTTTATATTCTATGCGATAAACCTATCTAATTTTATAATTTTAAATAATTGCTTATATGATATTAATTCCCCACTAAAACGCTTAAAACAACCCTAAACCTTGACTAATTTCATTTTATATAGTAATATTCATATAGATTATAAAACAAGGAGTCATTTTTTTATGAGAAAATATTTTGGAACTGACGGTATTCGTGGTATCGCAGGAGAATCACTAACAGCCGATTTGAGTTTTAAAGTAGGTAAAGCTCTTGGTAAATTACTTACTGAAAAAAAAGAACATCCAAAAGTAGTAATTGGTAGAGATACTAGAATTTCATGTGACATGATTGAACAAGCACTAACAGCAGGTCTTACTAGTACAGGAGTCAATGTAATGACAGTCGGTACTATACCTACTCCTGCTATTGCTTATTTAACAAAAACAATTGAGACAGACAGCGGAATTATGATTTCTGCTTCACACAATCCTTATCAAGATAATGGAATTAAAATTTTTGGACCTGATGGATTCAAACTTTCGGATGAACAAGAACTAGAAATAGAATCATTAATTGATAATTCTGAACAAATAAAAAACGCTAGTTTTGACAAAATTGGAAAATTATATAGTGGTAACGAATTAACACAAAAATATATTCAACACATTAAACAATCTATCACTGGAGATTTATCTGATATTAAAATTGCATTAGATTGCGCTAATGGTGCAACAACTGGTGTAGCTCCTTTTATTTTTGGTGATTTAGAAGCTGATATAGAAACTATCGGCTGTCAACCAAACGGTATCAATATTAACGATAACGTAGGTTCTACAAAAATCGAGACAATTTCTGAATTCGTAAAAGAAAATAACGTAGATGTAGGATTTGCCTTTGACGGAGATGGTGACAGAGTTTTAGCTGTTGACGCTAAAGGACATGTTGTTGATGGCGATAAAATCATGTTCATTCTTGCAAAACACCTTAAAGAACAAGGTGAACTAAAAGATAACATGGTAGTTTCTACAGTAATGAGTAACATAGGATTCTACAAAGCAATTGAAGAAAATGGATTACAATCTGTTAAAACTGCAGTAGGAGACCGCTACGTAGTTGAAGAAATGCGAAACAACAACTATTCACTAGGTGGTGAACAATCAGGTCATATTGTACTGATGAATTATGCTACTACTGGTGACGGTATTTTAACAGCTGTAAAACTTGCAGATATAATTAAAACTTCTGGAAAATCTCTTGAAGAATTAGCATCTGAAGTTAATATCTATCCTCAAAAGCTAGTTAATATTAAAGTAGTTGATAAAAAAGCTGCAATGGAGGATGTCGAAATTCTAGCTGAATGTGAAAAAGTAGAAAAAGAATTAGAGGGGAATGGACGTATCTTACTACGTGCATCTGGAACAGAAAACCTAATTCGAGTAATGGTGGAAGCAAGTAGCAATGAGCTAACTGATAAATATTGCGAACAAGTAGCTAAAATTGTTCGTGAAAAATTTGAAATAAAATAACATAGAAAAGAAAACTATAAAAAGAAGTTAGAATTTATAACCTAACTTCTTTTTATTTTTTGTATTCTCTTAGTATACAATTGTACACATGATTCAACTTAAAAGATAAGCCAGTAGCTACACAACCATCTTAGATAAATACACTACTACCTTAAACATTTTTTTATATTTCAATTTATTTCCTTTATAATGATTTACTTAATATTGTATTAATTTTTTCTTTCTATACAATTAGTACATTAAAAATGTATATATATACACAAGATATTTACATCTTTACAGTAAATTTAAACTAGCTATTTTTTACTATAATATTAACGTTGTTTGTAGTTAAAATACAAATAATATAGTATATTATTATCAAAATTTTAATCTTTTTATGTAAATCGAGTTTTATTAATATTTTACCAAAAAAAAATATCAATTTTTTAAAAAAAATTTTATTTTCCTCTTGTTTTTTGTATATACTTCTGTTATACTAATAAGTGAAGTAATTGTTATATTACTTCATATGTTCTTTTATTATAAGTCTCCCTAGCTTATAATAAAGACTTTTCATATTTACTCCCTTATTTCTACCTTACAATATTTTTTGTAAGGTAGGTTTTTTTATTTTCCTCTATATGTTTTTTTCTCAAAAACTTATTGTTTTTATGTATTTTTTTAGATTTCATCATGTTTTTTTTCTGAATACAACAAAATTTACTTGACTTATTTTCTTTCCTGAGGTAAACTTTAATGTATAAACACAAAATAAAATAAGGAGGGACAAGTATGATAAAGATAGAAAATTTAAATGTTACCTATAACCAAACTCCTGCCCTTTCTAATATTAATTTAGAAATTAAAGGACCTGGTATTACAGGTATAATAGGGCCTAACGGTGCTGGTAAATCTACCTTAATAAAAGCCGTTTTGAATATAATACCCTCGACTGGTATTTCAAAAATTGATGACAAGATTGCAAAAGAAAATCTTGACAATGTCGCTTACGTCGAACAAAAAATAAATATTGACTACAACTTTCCAATAAAAGTTAGAGAATGTGTTTCTCTTGGCTTATATTCTAAGATTGGAATACTAAAAAAATTAAAAAAATCTGATTGGCAAAAAGTTGATGACGCTTTAAAGTTAGTTGGTCTAGAGAAGTTCTCTAATAGACAAATTAGTGAACTATCTGGAGGACAGTTTCAACGTGTGTTGATAGCTCGTTGTCTTGTACAAGATGCTAAATATATATTCTTAGATGAACCTTTCGTTGGTATCGATTCAGTAAGTGAGGAGATTATCATGAATACACTTAGAAATCTTCGTGATAAAGGACATACAATATTAATAGTACACCACGACTTAAGAAAAGTTCATTCATATTTCGACACTATACTTCTTCTTAATAAAGAAATTATTGCATACGGTGGTACAGAAGAAACTTTCACAAGAGAAAACTTAACTAAAGCATATGGCACTGACCTATTCTTTATGGGAGGTGACACTAATGATTAAAGAGTTTATTGATGGACTTTATAGTTTTCATTTCTTACAAAATGCACTTATTACTGCCATTGTTATTGGGATAGTTGCAGGTGCTGTAGGATGTTTTATAGTACTTAGAGGTATGTCTCTTATGGGAGATGCGATTTCACACGCAGTTCTTCCTGGAGTAGCTCTATCATTCATTTTAGGTATAGATTTCTTTATTGGTGCAATCGTATTTGGTCTATTAGCATCGATTATCATTACATTCATTAAAGGTAATTCGATAATCAAAAGTGATACAGCTATCGGAATTACATTCAGTTCATTCCTAGCATTAGGTGTAATTTTGATAAGTGTTGCAAAAAGTTCTACAGACTTATTCCATATCTTATTCGGTAACATATTAGCAGTACAAGATATCGATATGTATATTACTATTGGTGTTGGAGTATTCGTGCTTTTAGTTATCAAGTTATTCTTCAAAGAATTACTACTAACTTCATTTGATGAACTACTAGCTAAGGCGATGGGAATGAGAGTTAACTTCTATCACTATCTACTAATGATATTATTAACCCTAGTATCTGTTACAGCAATGCAAAGTGTTGGAACAATTCTGATTGTAGCTATGCTAATTACACCTGCTGCTACTGCGTATTTATATGCTAACAGCCTAAAAACAATGATATTTTTATCATCTACAATTGGTGCATCTTGCTCAGTACTTGGATTGTTTATTGGATACTCATTCAATATTGCAGCTGGATCTAGTATCGTATTAACATCTGCTATTGTTTTTGCAATAAGTTTCTTTATTGCTCCAAAACAACGCTTTGTTAAACATAAAAAATAATATAATTTTGGTAATAATATACAAATAATAAAATAGTATCAATCTAATTAAATATAAATAACCCCTTTAAATAAACTTATAAAAAATAAAATACTTCCAAATAAGTTTGTTTAGAGGAGTTATTACGGAGTTCTAATTGATAATGATTATTATTAGTTATGTAAATCTATTTTATTTTTGTTTTTACAAATAAATAATAAAGGAGGCCTATAATATGAAAAAATTAGGTTTTAAAAAATTAAGT
>NZ_CAUQNQ010000049.1:0-10337 GCF_963519265.1 uncultured Gemella sp.
TAGGTCAAATCATGAAAGCCTCAAAAGGACAAGCCAACCCACAAATGATCAACAAGATGTTATTAGAAGAAATCGCAAAACGATAATAACGAAAATAATAAACGAACTCGAAGCAAGGAGAAATCTTTGTTTCGAGTTTTTTTGTGTTTAAAACGTAGAAAAGTCTCTTATGTATTGCAAAGAACATAATTGTTATATATAATAAATATTACGGAAATAAAACAAGAAATATAATTTTTTGAGTTAAACAATATACATTTACTATATAATGTTAAAATCAAATCTATTAATGTGTAATTATTGAAAAATAACTTATGGGAGGAAAATGAAATGACTGAAGATCCATTTAAAGAATATTTAATACAATCAGAACCTTCTAAGAGAGAAAAAGGTTATGCATGGCAAACAGCAATAGGTTTGCAGGAAGTTGATGGTTTAACTCCATCTCAATATTTAATTAATACAGCATTGCGAAACATAGAAGGTGAAATAACACTAGAAGAAGCCGATATACTGCTTCATTCATATTATGAAGAAAATCCAGAACTAAATAAAGAAAGTCGCGTAGAAGAAGCTGATAAAGTGTCTGTTCGAATAGCTAGAATCTTATCCGAAGAAGCTTTTACCTTTTCCCCAACGGAATATTTAGCTATTCATAGGAAGTTATTTGAAGGAATATATAAACATGCAGGGACAATCAGAACTTATAATATTACAAAAAAAGAATGGGTCTTAGACGGAGAAACAGTAATATACGGAAGTGCAAGTGAATTAGTTAGAACTCTAGAGTATGACCTTGAGCAAGAGAAAAAATTCCAGTATAATGGCTTATCAACGAATGAAATAATAAAACACTTATCAGAATTTATCTCAAGACTATGGCAAATCCATGTTTTTGAAGAAGGGAATACAAGAACAACAGCTGTATTTTTTATCAAATATCTAAGAACATTAGGTTTTGATGTAACAAATGATATATTCGCTGCTAACTCTTGGTATTTTAGAAATGCATTAGTTAGAGCAAACTACAGAAATTTAAAGAAAGAAATCTATTCAACATTTGAATTTGTAGAGTTATTTTTAGGAAATTTACTACTAGATGAAAGTACACCATTAAAAAATAGAGAATTACATATCAATTGGATAAAAGAAGATAGAGAGATTTCAACATATAATTATAACGATAAACTAGAAAACTTCTCTGATAAAAATAAGGAATATATTAAGAACCTTTATGATAAATTCAATTTTGATTCTGTATTTGGAAGAAAAGAAGTGATGGAAGTTACAAAACTAAAAACATCAAGAGCATCAGAAATAATCAAAGAAATGCTAGTGCACGAAATTATTGAAAAAGTAGAGGGTTATGGAAAAGGAAAATATAAATTTAGAATAGTGCTAAATTAATAGAATTCACAAAATGATAAGAATATACGAACTCGAAACAAGGGGAAATCTTTGTTTTGAGTTTTTATATTAATTTATGAAACTGGACATTTGTCATTAAAAAGTGGACATTGAGGAATGAAACTGGACATTCGTAGATGAAAAAAGTGGACATTGGTGAGTAAGACTGGATATTCATAGATGAAAAAAGTGGACAATGGAGAATATAACTGGACTTTCATGTTTAAAAAAGTGGATAATAAGGAATAAAAGTGGACTTTGGTAGTAAAAAAAATGGATATTGGAAGTGGAAGTGAATATTCGCAGATGAAAAAGTGGAAAATCGAAAATATTCAATTTATGTAGAATATATTTTGAGAAATGGGAGTAATATTATTGACATACGTATAAATACGTAGTATAGTTAAAGTGTCAGGAGGTTAAATATTATGCCGATGACACAAGAAGAGATGGTTAAGCTGTTGAAAAAGTACGGTTTTACGTTATGTAAAGGCGGAAAGGGATCTCATATAAAAATGAACAAACCTGGACAGAAGAGACCTATCATTATCCCGAAAGGTGAATTGAATAAATTCACAGAGAAGGGTATATTAAAGGATGCTGGATTATTATAATCCAGCTCCGAATTAATGAGGTGATATAATGTTAGTAAGTTATCCAGCAATTTTTTATTTTAATAAAGAAAGTGAAGAAAAAGAGATTTATAATGTTTATTTTCCAGATTTAAAAGGAAGTGGAACACAGGGGATAGGTATAGCAGAATCAATGAGTATGGCATCAGATTATTTAGGATTAGCTCTTAGTGATTATTTGGAAGATGGAGAAAGATTACCTAAGTCAAGTAATATAAATAAGTTGTCAATAGAAGATGATTTTCCTTTTAAAGATGATCTTGAGATGAAGGATTATTATGTTCTTAATAAATCCTTTGTATCAATGGTTGTTGTAGATTTGAGAGAATATTTAGATAGTAGCACGCTAATTAAAAAGACATTGTCTATTCCTAAATGGGCTAATGATGTTGCAGTAAAATACAATATTAATTTTTCACAATTATTAACGAATGCTATAGCAGAAGAAACTATTAAGTATAAATAGAAAATATGCGATTCTAATTCTTGAAATATTTTATATTTTAAATTTAAAAAATAGTTTTAAATGTTGAGAATAATACTAAATAAAGATGTACCCAAAAATAGATTATTTAATCATAATTTTGAGTACATCTTTTTTATATTTAATTTTAATTATTTACTCTTCACAAACTCAACAATTTTAGAAATAGCCTTTGTTGCTTCAGGGATTGGAAAAGCAGGGTATACGTGGTTTAAATTTTCCCCGACAACAAAAGTGGTTTCTACACTTGCTTCTTTTAGTTTATTTGCTAAAAGTCCTGCATCAGGATATAAAAGTTCACGTGTACCAGAGAATAGAAGTACCTGAGGTAAACCTCTCATATCACCATACAATGGAGAAACCTTCCAATCTGATAAGTCTGCATCACCAGCCCAAGATTTAGCGTCAGCTAGTAAAGTATCGACATGTAGTAGAGGATCTTTTTTGATATATTTCTTAATATCAGGATTCGACATAGTTAAATCAACCCATGGACTTAGTAAAATAAGACCTTTAGGCAGAGTAATATTATTTTGAACAAAGTCTTGAACTAATCCTAGAGCTAACCCCCCACCAGCACTATCTCCCATAATATAGATATCTTTATCTGGATGCTCAGCAACATAGTCTGTATATAATTTTGTTAGTAGTTCATAGCTGTCTTTATAAGTATAGAATGGAGCTAGTCCGTAATCAGGAATAATAACCTCAGCATCAGCTTCTTGAGCAATTTTATCAGCCATCTCCCATTGAATATCTACAAATTCATGAACGTAAGAACCACCATGAATATAGAAAATAGTAGAATTAGAATTATTAAAACTGTTTAAATGCCATACCTGTCTATCAGAAACAATTCTAGTATAGAATTTAGATTTAGTATCGAATTCATATACATTTACAGTTTCTTCGTTCTTATCTTCTTTTTGTTTTTCTAGTCTTTTAGTTTCATCTATATCTCTTAGTTTCTTATATTTGTTACCAAGATATAACTCGATTAAACCAGCTTTAGCACTACGTTTATAACGTAATTTTTGATACCCTGCATAGCTACCCACCAATGCAGGTAATGTTGCGGCAATTGAAGCTACTGAAACAACTTTTTTATTAAATTTTCCCATTTTAATCTCCTCTTATTTACATAAATGTAAGTATTTTATTTATTTACAATTATAGTTTATCAGAAAATAAAGTGATTGTAAAAATAAAAATCTGAAGAAAAGGAATAAAGAAAAAAGGAAAGTTGGAAGTGAACTTCCAATTATAGGTAAAAAAGATGAAAGTTGGAAGTCTACTTCCAATTTAAGGTAAAAAAGGTAAAAGTTGGAAGTCTACTTCCAATTAATGAAGAAATATGGTATGATAATGGTAATATGATAATCAATTTAACGAAAGGAGAAAAAAATGTATATAAGAGATAATTATTTAAGTAAACTAATTTCGTTCAAAGATACAGATTTTATAAAAGTTATCACTGGAGTTAGGCGTTCAGGGAAATCGGTCTTATTAAAACAATATAGTAATTATTTATATGAACAAGGAATAAATAAAGAAAATGTAATTTATATAAATCTAGAAGCATTTGAGTATCAACATATAAAAAGTTCTGAAGAATTCTCAGAGATTCTAAAAGAGTTGTTACCAAATAACGGAAAAAAAGTATATTTATTAATAGATGAAGTTCAATTTGTTGATGGTTGGCAAAAAGTAATTAATGGTTTAAGAGTTAGTTTTGATATAGATATAGTAATAACTGGATCAAATGCAAAACTGTTATCAGGTGAATTAGCTACCTTACTTAGTGGAAGATATGTAGAAATAGAAATATATCCATTTTCATTTAGAGAGTATTTAGAAGTAAATAACATTGACATTAATTCTAGAATTGTAGATTCTGCGTATAAAGATTATGAAAAATATGGAGGATTTCCAGGAGTTGTATTGTCACCTGAAGCCATAAAGACAACTATTTTATCAGGAATTTATGATTCGATATTATTAAACGATATAGCAATAAGAGGATCTGTGAAAGACACGTTAGTTTTAAAGAGAGTGGTTGCATTTTTAGCTGATAATGTAGGTCAATTAATAAATCCTACAAAAATATCAAATATGCTAAAACAAGAAAAATTATCAATATCTAATCATACAGTAAATAGATATCTAGAATTATTACAAGATGCCTATCTATTTTATGAAGCTAAGCCGTATGATATTAGAGGTAAAGGGTATTTAAAACAAAATTCTAAGTATTTCATAGCCGATAATGGACTTAGAAACCATGCGGTTAGTCATAAAGATGGTAATTTAGGAAATCGATTAGAAAATATCGTATATTTAGAACTTCTGAGACGAGGATATAAAGTTGATATAGTTAGATTAGATGATAAAGAAATAGACTTTATCGCTAAAAGAGATGGGGTAATTGAATACTATCAAGTAGCATATCAAATTCCAAATAATTCACATGAAACTGATAATTTATTAATGATAAAAGATAATTATAAAAAAATAGTAATTACAGGTCGATATGAAGGAACAGACCATATTGATGGTATAGAAATTAAATATATTGTCGATTGGTTAATTGAGGAAGAATAATATCTAAAATTTTTGAATTAAAGTGTAAATAAAAAATAAAACTCAAAATTCAGTTGTGGAATTTTGAGTTTTTATTTTGGATATCCTTTTAAAAATTTACTAGTCACTTATTACTATCTAATTAAATAGTAGTTTGTGATATATGCATTCACGATATCACATAGTTGTTCATCTGATAGTCGTCTTAATGCTGGGAAGGCTATTGTTGATAGATCTACTAGATTATCAATATTTTTTTCTGTGAACTCTTCTTGATCAATCTCCTCAGTATTATTAGAAAATAGAATGAATAATTTACTAGCTTCATCATCTGTAAGACCTCTATTTTCACATGCTAGATAAAATGAAGGTTCTTCGTTAAATCTATCTTTAATGTATTCATTAATCTCATATACAGCTGATTTAATAGTGAAGTGACTAGAGATAAAATCAGGACTCTCAACGAATTTTGTTTGTTTTACTTCAAAAGGTATTCCACCTTCATTAACAGCTTTTGTAAGGAACATGCTAATGGCAGTTTCTAAATTTAATCCAAGGCTAAAGAATAAATCCTCAGCCTCATTTTTTAATTCATCATCAATGGTTAAAACAATTTTCGATTCACTCATTTTTAAACTTTCCTTAGTTAATACATTAATTTTAACGTAGAATTACAGATTTTTTAAGAGAACTTTATACGAAAAAGTTAAATTCAAGGATATATACAAGAATAAAGAAAAGTTATAAAGAGATATAAGAATTATTAGTAAATATGTTATAATAGAATGTAAGAAAATTAGGATTGAGAGGATTTTTTATGAAATTAGAATTATTACAAAAAGCGATAGAAGAAAACTACAACGCATTATCTGAAGTTAATAACGCAGCATATAGTTTAGACCCAGTATCAGATGAAAGATTGGTAGAAATCGCAAAAGATGTAAATGAACAGTTAGGATATGAACTGTATGATAAACTAGATAAAGAAAGTTTAGTAGCAGACTTTTCTACTACATCAAGAGAAATGTTTAAATATACTCTAGATAAATCAAAATTCTTAAATGATAGACTAGAAAAAGCATTAGTCGAACATTGTGACGACATATTAGTAGATGTAGTAAAAGCACACGAAAACTTCGATTCAATGGAAACATACGAACTATACACACTAGCATTCGAAGTAAATGAAAAACTAGGATATAGACTATTTAGAGATATCTATTCTTATAGCTTAAGACGTGACTTCGAGAGAGTAGCAAAAGCAGTAGAAACATACAAAAAAGAAGGTAAAATAACGAAGTTTATTAAGTAGGAAGTTTGGTATGGATACTGTGAAATACGATATAAATATTATGAAATTATTTTATAATCATAAAAATAAACTTCACATTTAGAATCAAAAAATCAATGGAGAATAGATTATGTTTAAATTGAAAAAGATTAATAGAAACAATATAGGGGAGATTCTGAAATTAGAGGTTTTTGATAATCAGAAAAGTTTTGTAGCTACAAATAATATTAGTATCATAGAAGCGTATATAGCAATTACCGAGAATAATGATGTATTTACATTTGGTATTTATAAAGAAGATACACCTATTGGTTTTCTAATGATAGGTTTTGATGTGAATTCAGATGATGAAGGTGCACCTAAGATTGCTAAAGGGAATTATAATATATGGCGTCTTATGATAGATAAAAAATTCCAAGGGGAAGGATATGGAAAAAAAGCAATGGATTTAGCTTTAGAATTTATTAATACCTTTCCTTCTGGAACAGCAAAATATTGCTGGCTATCTTATGAAAGTGATAATAATGTAGCACGAGAGCTATATAAGTCAGTTGGTTTTGTAGAAACCGATGAAAAAGACGGAGAAGAAATAGTAGCTATTTTAGAATTATATTAGAAATAGTTATTTTTTTAGTTATAATATTATAATTCTGGCTCTAATAATTAAGATATAGAATAGTTAGATTAAGATAGAAAATAAAAGACAGTGATTGAAGTATTGAAAAAATAAAAAGTAAATATTAATAAAAAAGAGATTTCTGTTTTGTAACGGCAATGCTGATAAATTTATTTATAAAAAATAATTATCTTTCCCGTTTAAAGTAAAGATGGTTATTTTTTGTTTTATTAGTAGATAAAATTGTACTAGTTAAATTGTAATATTATAATAAATTAATTTAAATATAATAATTATTGATTTGGAGCAATTAATAGTAATATATAAAGAGGAATAAAATGATTTTAAAATTATTATTTTTACACAAAAATAAAAATATAGATATTGAAGAATTAAAGAGTGATTTTAGTAGTGTATTTGAAATCAAGAATAATGAATTTTTTTATAAGGATATAAATTATAAGTTCGATATAGTAAAAGCTCAAGAAAGTAATAATATTGTTTTTAGTATATCTACTACTAAAAGTGGAAATAATCTAGAAAACGCAATACTAATTGAAGATATTAAAAATGCTATAAAAAAAGGAGAACATAGGAAAAATTATAGAATTATCACAATATATGATGACTCATCAAGATATTTTTGTGATAAAGTATCAATAATTGTCTCTAAATTTGAAAGAGCTCTTCGTGAGTTTATATATTTGACAGTTATTCAAGCGTATGAAGGTAAATGGGTGGAGAAAACCATTAGTAAAGAAATTGAAAAATCACACAAAGAGAAAGGGATTAATCAAAAACAGTATATAGAGAATGCGTTAGAAGAGTTCTCATTCTATGATTATATTAATTATTTATTTACTGAAAGGGAAGAATGGAGTAATGAAAAAATAATAGAAGAGTGTAAAGTTGAAATAAAAAAACAAAATCCAAATATTAATAGTATTAAAGGAATTTTAGAAAAATCTGTTAAAAAATCTTTATGGGATAGGATATTTTATAATTATAATATTAAACTTGTGAAAGAGGATTTAGAAATAATTCGATCAAGTAGAAATAAAGTAATGCATAATAAAGATTTTTCATATAGTGAGTTTAACTCTATTAAAAAACTATTAAAAAAAATGACTAAGGCATTAGAGAAAGAAATTATAAATATAAACGAAGAAAAATATAAAGAAAATACAAATTTAACAGCTGTTCATACTTCATTCAGAGATGCACTTTTAAATGCTATAGAAACTAATGGAATTTTTAGTCAATTATCTGAAAACATAAAAAACATAAATATGGGATTTAGCGATTTAATAATATCAGATAAGCAAAAGGAATTTATAGAATTTAGAAAAAGGCAAGAAGAGATGATTAAACAGTATAGTCAAATTATAAATAATATGAATAATCATACAAGTAATTATAATCTGGAGTTAACTTCTCCTGTTAGTAGTAATATTAACAAAATTATTGCCAACTTAGGAGATATATCTGAGATTTTTAAAAATGCCAAACCTAGATTAAATATTCCAACTAATCATATTAATGAATTAATTAAAAATTTAGGAAATAGTTCAGAAATATATAGCAAAGAGATATTAAAAAACAAAGGAAATGCTGAATAAGTATTTTATTTATATTAAGTAAATTATTAGTTATATCCTGTTAAAAAGTTGTTTTGTAAGTTCCATGTATTAAAATATGAATGTAGCTTTTATATAATGGTTAATAAAAATTAAATTGTACCTCATTTGTATTGCTAATGGAGATACATAAGTGTATAATAAAAAGAGACGCGCGGAGGTGTTGGTTATGACTAGTATAAAGACAGCAACTGTAAATGTAAGAATACAAGAAAATATTAAAGTAGAAGCGGAAGCAATACTTAAAAAATTAGGTTTAACAAGGGCAACTGCGATAGATTTATTTTATAGACAAATTATTATGCACAATGGCATTCCATTCCCACTTGAAATAAAGAATGATGCTTCTTTAGATAAAAAGAAATAAAAAAATTATACATGAGGGAAAGCCATTAATGTAGAGAGGGAATGAAGAGTGGAGTTATTAAGTTAAGATATTCAAGTTTCAGGATAAAATTATTTTGAGTGAATTTATTTTCTTAATTATAAATTAAAGAGGTGAAAAAATGTTAGGATTACCTAAAAGTACAGAATTTAATAGATTTTTACCTAAACAAAAGTTTTATAAAGATTTATATACACATACATCTATTCCAAGTAAAACTAAAAATTATTTTGTGAAGCAAATTAAGTCAATAACATGGGAAAATAAAATAGATCATACGACTATGAATATAGCAAAAGGTAGTTTAGTAGAGGAAATAGAAGTATTTAGAGTAGAACTTCATGATTATGAAATTGATGATTCGGTTTTATATATTATTGATGAAAATATACTATATCATATTTTATTTGTATTTGAATATAATAACAAGAAAAAATATTCAATAAGTTATAAAGAAATTAATAGAGAAGCTAGAACGATTAATATACACAAAATATTTCATTCAGATTGGGTAAGTGAAGATGAAGATTTGTTAAATTTATCTGGTATTAACTTAGACAATATGTATGAAAATCTGTTAAATAGTATTTCTAATAATGAATTAGATAAATTCTTAGGTGATACATTAAAAGAGAAAGTATTAAGTAGTATAGAATATGAAAAAATACAAAAACAAGTTAATAATCTATCTAAAAAAGTAAAAAATGAAAAACAATTTAATAGACAAATCGAATTAAATGCTGAACTAAAAAAATTAAAGAATAAAGTAAGTAAAATATTAAAATAAAAATTTTTAAGAGGTAAAATGATGGAAAAAATGAGAATGGAGTCGTTAAATTTAACTTCTCAAAATATAGAAAAAATAGAAGCTTTATTTCCTAACTGTATAACGGAATCAAGAGATGAGAATGGACAATTAAAAAAATCAGTAAATTTTAAAATGTTAAAACAAATGCTATCAGAAGATATAGTCGACGGTGAAGAAGCGTATGAATTCACATGGGTAGGGAAAAAAGAGTCGATAGTTGAAGCTAACAAACCTATAAGAAAAACTCTTCGTCCAGCCCCAGAAGAAAGTGTAGATTGGGATAATACGGAGAATTTATATATTGAGGGAGATAATCTTGAAGTATTAAAACTTCTTCAAGAAAGTTACTTGGGAAAAGTAAAAATGATATACATAGATCCGCCTTACAATACTGGTAACGATTTCATATACAACGATGATTTCAAAGTAAGTAATGAAGAATATGCTGAAGAGAGTGGAGAATATGACGAAGAAGGAAATCGTATGTTTAAAAATAC
>NZ_CAUQNQ010000050.1:0-10226 GCF_963519265.1 uncultured Gemella sp.
TTTTTTCAACTTCTTTTGACTTTTCTGTTTACACAAAATATTATACACTATCTTTTTTAAAGTCACTCCTCATTTTCTCTTTCATATTTTATGGAACTGACTACTATTTCTTAAATTTACATCTAAAATTTTCTCATGCAATAATTTGCCAAAAAGCAAAAAAAAAAAGAAAAATCGAGTAATTTCCGATTTTTCTTTTTTTATTTATTAGATTTCTCTTCTTGTTCTTCTTCTTGGACGTGGGTACATTTCTTGTTCTACTTCGTTTTTACCATATCCACTTGTGAATGAGCTGGCTTCTGGTTGAGCTGGGCGTTGTGCTAAAATATCTCTTTCAACACTTACTCCATCTTCTTCAAATCCAGTAGCGATTACTGTAACAATGATTTCATCAGTTTTTTCTAACTCTTCGTTAAATACTGTACCGAAAATCATGTTTACTTCATCATCACTAGCTTCTTGAACGATACTTGCAGCTGCTTGAGCCTCAAATAAACTTAATGATGGTCCACCAGTGATGTTTAATAACACACCTTTTGCTCCAACGATTGAAGTTTCTAGTAATGGAGATGAAATAGCTTTTTTAGCTGCTTCGATTGCTCTGTTTTCACCTGAAGCTACACCGATACCCATTAACGCTGAACCTTGGTCAGCCATAATAGCTTTAACATCAGCGAAGTCAAGGTTAACTGTACCAGATACGTTAATTAAGTCAGAAATACCTTGTACCCCTTGACGTAATACGTTATCTGCCTCAACGAATGCTTGCATCATTGGAGTAGATTTATCAACGATATCTAATAATCTATCATTAGGAATAACGATAAGTGTATCTACTGCACCTTTAAGTGAGTTAATTCCTGCAGTAGATTGTACTTGACGTTTTTTACCTTCAAAGTTGAATGGACGAGTAACAACACCTACTGTTAATGCTCCTAATTCTTTAGCGATACCTGCTACGATTGGAGCGGCACCAGTACCAGTTCCTCCACCCATACCAGAAGTAACGAACACCATGTCTGCTCCTGCTAATGCTTCTTCAATTTTATCTTTAGTTTCTTCAGCTGCTTTGCGCCCAACTTCTGGGTTAGCTCCAGCTCCAAGACCCTTAGTTAATTTTTCACCAATTTGAATTCTTACATCTGCTTTAGAACGTTTTAATGCTTGAGCATCTGTATTAACTGCGATAAATTCAACGTTTTGAATTCCACTTTCTACCATTCGGTCAACGGCGTTACCACCACCGCCACCAACACCTACTACTTTAATTACTGCTGATTGATCAAATTCTTCAAACATTCTTTATTTCCTCCTGATTATTATTCAAAAAACGAATTATACATTTTAGTTATTTTATCAAAGAAGTTTTTCTCTTCTTTTTCTGTTTTCTCTTCTTCGTAATACTCTTCTTCCTCTAACTCTTCTGTGTGAGGCTCAGTTACTACTGCGGTATCAACTTTTGAATTGTTTACTGAAATTTCCTGAACTGCAGAAACATTTTCAAATGTTGAATTTGTATTTTTTACTGTTGGTACTTCATCTGTTACTTGGTAACCAAATAAAGATTCGATTTTGTAACTACTTGTTAGTGTTCCAACAACTACTGAAAGTTCTGGTGAATTAGCTCCTATTATTTTTGGAGATCCAATTCTAACATTCATTTTCCTTAGCATATCTTTAGCTAAGTCTAATACTCCTGGCATAAGTGTTGTTCCACCAGTTAGTACTACATTTCCTTTTACTCTATTTATTCCAGCTTTTCTAAGAACATCAAATGATCGCAAGATGATTTCTTCTACTATTTCTTCAATATAGTCTGCTAGTTCTTTTTGAGTATATGGTTCTTCATCTGATTCTAGGTTATCTAATTCAATAATTACTTGTGACGATGCTAAATCATAAAATGCATGTCCTTGCGTTATTTTTATCTCTTCGGCTCTCTTCAAAGGAACATTTAATACATCAGAGATTGTACGTGTGATATCCTCTCCAGCTAGCTCTATAGACTGAGATAATTGCAATATTCCATCTTCAAAATAGCTCACTGTTGTAAGACCAGCACCAATATCAATTATTACTGAACCATAATCTTTTTCTTCATCATTAAGTAGCAATTCACCCAACGAATGTGATGTACAGAATGTCTCATTACAATCCAAACGTAAGTTTTCAATACTCTTATAAATTGTGTGAAGATGAGTTTTAGAAGTTAATACTCTATTTCCTGTCACTTCAAAAGCATTATGAACAGTCATTCCTTTTGGTTTTCTTATATTTTCTATATCATCAAGACGATAGTAATCTGGGATTACTTGAACCACTTCTCTTTCACGTGGTAATGGTAGAATTTTTGCCTCTTCAATTACTTCTTCGATATCTCTACCATCAATATCGTGTTTTGTATCAAATTTAATTTCCGCTACACTTTTTTTAATATGAGTGTGTATACTTGGAACTGCTACATATAACGATCTTATGTCTTTATTAGCTTCACTTTTTGCAATGTCTATTGCCTTTTGAATATCTCTAGATGCGGATTCTACATCAATAATGTTACCACGTTTAATAGCCGTAGTTTTTACAACTCCAACTCCGAGTATATTCAATTTTTCATATACTACATCTGCTATAATCACTTTTATACTAGATGATCCCAGATCTATTGAAGTATACAATTGTGAACTCAAGTCAAACACTCCTTCCTTTTAAAACTTTGTTATTATAATAAAATTGTAAATACACACATATTTTATTTACACATACTAAATTATAACATAAAATTTAAAAAAAAAATATGAAAAACACCAAAAAAAATTAAATTTTATTAAAATATTTTCAATTTGTAATATTATATACTAATATTTTAAAATTTATATCATTTTTAAATAAAAAGTGTCCAAAATACGAAATTTCGGACACTTTTTTTACTATTCATTTTTGTTATTTTTTGTTGATTGTTGTATAGTATTCTTATTTTTTTTAGAAGTATTCACTTGAGCATTTGTAGTATAATTTTCAGTTTTGTTATTTTTTTCTACTTTTTCTGTATCTTCTATTTGCTCATTATTATTTTTAGATGTTGATTCATCTCGTAAACCTTGTCTAGCCAATAATTGTTTAATGCTATCATTTCTTTTTTTCTCAGTTTTAGGTGTTTCTAGATACGCACCATTTATTAAGTTTAAAGTTGTATTATTTTTATCCTCAATATATTTAGATATTTGATTATAATAATTTAACTTATCTGAAAAACGTGCTCTTAAAGCCTTAACTTTTTGACCATCTTTCATATAGATTATTACATTGTCACCTTCATCATTTATAATTTCAGAGATTTGCAATCTAACTTCTTCTTTCAAATTATTTAAGTTCTTATATATTTCTTCTAGCTTTGTACTATCATCATTAAACTTCTCTAAAATTGGTAAATTATAATTATTTCTTATTTTTCCAGTATAAGTTTTACCGTTTTCCATAATTATTTCATAACTACCGTCTTCTCTTTTATTTTGAGCTATAAAATTATATTCTTCAACTTTCACCTTAATAGTAGCTGGCATTTTGGATTGTACTGACACTGATTTAAATATTTCAAATTTCTCTTGAATATTTTTTTGAATTTCATCATCTTTTATAGACCACGTTCTTAAATTATTATTTATATTTCCTGCCTCTAGTATTTCTTCTTTACTAATTTGGTTATTACCTTCAACTTCGATTGTTCTTAATTTCAAATAATTACTAAATAGTAATGAAAATACTGCTATCACAATTAAAAATAAAGTTACTATGAACACTAATTCTCTTCTTTTTTTTCTTTTTATTTTTTCTAATGAACTTCTTCTTTTTTCATTATGCATTTTTTCAAGTAACTTTTTATTCTTCTTGTTCATAGTTTTTTAATCCTCTTGACTAATCTTCTCAAACGTCGCTATAAATTCATCCCCACGATCTTCGAAACATCTATATTGATCCCACGATGCACATGCTGGAGATAGTAGAACTATATCTCCACATTCAGCAAGTTCATTTGCTAAAATTGTTGCATCATCTACTTTTATTGCCTTATGACACTCTACTCTATTAGCAGATGCCAGATCAAATAGTATCTCTTTACTTTCACCTACAACAACCATTGCTTTAATTCTCGGGAAGAATGGAACTAATTCCATAAAATCAATTCCCCTATTTTTCCCACCACAAATTAATATTATATTTTTCTCAAATCCGGAAAGTGCTGTAGTTGTAGCAACTGGATTGGTAGCTTTAGAATCATTATAGAACTTCACTCCATTATGTTCTCCTACATACTGTAATCTATGTTTTACTCCACTAAAACTATAAAGTACTTCACGAATTGTCATAACATCTGCACCTTTTAGATAAGAAATTAAAGCTGCATTTATAGCATTTTCTACATTATGCATGCCTGGAAGTGACATTTTTTTAATATCGAACAATTCTACGTCTTTATACACTACCATATTATCTTTTACAAATATATCTGCTTCCTGATTTTCTTTGGTATCGTAAAAAATTACTTCAGAATTAATTTTATTCAATTCATATTTTTCTTTTTCTTTGATATTCAGAATTAAAATATCATCTTTGGTTTGATTTTTGTAGATATTTCTTTTAGCATTTCTATAATTTTCAATACTACCATGATAATCTAAATGTCCTACACCTAAGTTTGTAATGGCTGCTACCGATGGTTTGAAATATTTTGTCCCCTGTAGTTGAAATGATGAAACTTCTGTAACTATTAGCGAATTTGGATGATTATAGGCTACCTCTATTGACGGATAACCAATATTCCCAGCTAAAAAGACATCTTTATTAGCTGCTTTTAGGATATCGAATGTCATCTGAGTTGTTGTAGTTTTTCCATTAGTCCCTGTTATTGCTATCATATCAATATTAAATAATGTATTAGCTAATTCTATCTCAGTAATAATATCAATATTTTTCTCAATCGCTTTTTGTAAAAATTCAATTTCATATTTAATTCCTGGATTTTTTACAATTAAATCTATATTATCTAATAGTTCTAAGGGATGACCACCATCAACTATTTTTACACCTAAGTTTTTTAATTCAATAGCTTTTTCATCTGTACTTAAATCATCAAAAGCATTCAAAACAACATCATAACCTAGTTTTTTTAGAATTTTTGCTGTCGAGTAACCGCTTCTTGCAAATCCTAATACTAATATTTTTTTATCTTCTAAATTTATCATTTTACATTACCCCTACAAAATACCCTATAGCTGAAGAAACAACAGCTATAATAACAAAAATATATACAGTCTTCACTTCACCATAGCCCGATAGTTCAAAATGGTGATGCAATGGAGACATTTTAAAAATTCTTTTACCAGTTTTTTTAAAATATGCTACTTGAATTATTACCGATAAAGTTTCTAATATATAAACTAAACCAATAAATAAAAATGCAACTTCTTTATGTAAAACCACTGAAATCGCTGCTAAAATTCCTCCAAGAGCTAACGAGCCAGTATCACCCATAAATATTTTTGCTGGATTTCTATTAAATAATAAAAATCCTATAAGTGAACCAACTATTGTTAAACAAAATACTAATACAGGGAAATTATTCTCCTTATATGCTAATAAAGCAAGTGTACTAGTTGTAATGATTGTTACACTAGTTGCTAATCCATCTAATCCATCAGTTAAATTAACAGCATTTGAAAAACCTGTTTGCCAAAATACTAAAAAAATTAAATATAAATATGAAATATTTAGCTTGTAATCAAATACTGGGATATGTATATAATTTATATCTTTATAAATAAAAGTTACTAAAACATAAAATATTATAGAAAACAGTATTTGTAACATTAATTTTTTTCTTGGTGCTAAACCATCATTTTTTTTCTTAACAACAATTAGCATATCATCTATATAACCTATTATTGAAAATGAAATAGTTGTATAAATGAATAAAAAGTAATACTTCATATTTTCACTATCTAAGAACATCGCTATTACAAGTGAGATAACAATTGAAATAATAAAAGATATGCCACCCATTGTAGGTGTTCCTTTTTTATGCATATGACTCTGTGGTCCTTCTTCTCTAATTGCTTGTCCAAATTTTAATTCATGTAAATATTTTATTAATCTTGGTAGCATTAAAACTGTCAGAAAATATGCTACCATTAATAACGATATAGCAAACATTGTATCTGAATTACTCATTTCGTTCTCCTAACTAAATTTTATTTTTATCTTGTCCCCTTTTTTCACAAATCTCTGTGCTGGAATTGATTGTTGTTTGGCAAATCCGTTTCCTTCTATTTCAATATCTAACCCTGATAATTTAGCGTAGTTAAGTACATCAACTTTTGACCACCCTGTAAAGTTAGGTAAAAGTATATTTTCATCAGATACTAATAAAAATACTCTTTCATCTTGCTTGATTAAATTCCCTGCTGAAGGATATTGATCAACTACACTATTTCCACTCCCAATTGTTATTATGTTTTTAGTTTTTTTCTGTAAATTAACGATTGTAGAATCAACATTCGCTCCTACAAGGTTATCCATCTGATAGCTTTGAACATTATTATTATCATTTGATTTCTTAACATTTAAGTAATTAAGCGTATTTTCCATAATAGGTTTGAAGATTTCAGAAGCCCCATTTGCATAGCTTGCTCCAAGGTCTTTTGAAGGTAACTTCATACCCACATATAATATTACTTGTGGGTCTTCACTAGGTGCATATCCTATAAATGAGCGCATTACTTTATATGGACTCTTATAATATGTTCTGGTTTTAGGATCAACCACCTGGGCAGTACCAGTTTTTCCAGAAACACTATAATTTTCTACAGCATATCTCTTACCACCTTGAGCCCATGTTCCATTTACAACACCATATAGTTCTTCTTTCATTATATCCGCTGTACCCTTTGATATAGGATTTCCTACTACTGTTCTTTGACCTATATTAACATCCTTATCAATCGTTTTATCATGAACTCTTTGTAAAAAATACGGTGCTAACATCTGCCCATCATTTAATATTGCTGTTTCCGCTTGAATCATTTGTATTGCTGTTACTGTACTACCTTGACCAAAAACTGTTGTAGATGCAGACACTTTGTTATTAAATACTAAATCCCCTGTCGATTCATTGCCATACAATGAATTTGTACTTTTACCAAAACCGAAACTCTCTAATCCAGTTTTTAATTTTTCTGACCCTAATTCACGCAATAATGTTAACATTAAAGTATTTGAAGATTGTTGGAAACCATGACGTTGAGTAATTGTTCCCCAACCAATCTTATTCCAGTCAGAAATTGTAGCGTCTTCCACTCGATATGAACCAGATCTAAAG
Organism: uncultured Gemella sp.; assembly: GCF_963519265.1. Classification (GTDB taxonomy): domain Bacteria; phylum Bacillota; class Bacilli; order Staphylococcales; family Gemellaceae; genus Gemella. The sequence continues at coordinate 7,373 of NZ_CAUQNQ010000050.1, forward strand.
TAACTATCTGGTTTATATATATTATTTTCTACCATTATTGACATTGTAAATGTTTTAAATGTCGAACCTGGTTCATACGCTGAGTTATAGAAAATATTTGACCATGCACTTGCCAGATTTTCTTGAGTATTCGGATTAAATGCAGGTGTTTGTCCCAATCCTAATATCTCACCAGTTTTAGGACTAGCAGCTATTGCAAATGCACTTTCTGGTTCATATTTATCATGAATATCTTTCAGTGTATTATCTATAAAACCTTGAATATTCTTATCAATTGTTAAATATATATCTGCTCCGTCAACAGGTTTAATCTCAACTTTAGGAATATTAGAAACGACTTTCCCCCATGCATCTTTAGCATAAGTAATATGTCCTTCTTTTCCTCTTAGATAATAATCAAAAGTCTTTTCGACACCTAAATGACCAGTAATCAAATCACTATCTGGTGAATTTTGAGCAAAACCTAAAAAGTTTCCAAGCATACTTCCGTTTGGATAATATCTTTTTGTTGTCGCTATAAATTCAATTCCTGGCAATTTCAACTCTTCGATTTTCTTTTTATCTTCTACACTTATATCTTTACCAGCAGTTCCAAATTCTACTTGATATACTCCTTGTTTACTAAGTATATCTTTTATCTTGTTTTTATCTAATTTTATAAATTTAGATAGTTCTTCTGCTGTTTTGTTAATATCTACAACATGTCGTGGATTTGTTTCATCCTCTGTAGCTTTATCTGAAACTACCGCTACTAGCTTGTAAGATTCAATATTGTCAGCTAGTATATTCCCATTTCTATCATAGATTTTACCTCGATTTGGTTGTAAACTACTATCTATCTTATACTTTCTATCTGCTAATTCTGAAAGATTATGTCCCCTTACAGTTCCAATTAGCATCATTTGTCCTATATTTAATATTAATATCCATACAAAGAAAAAAACAAAAATTAGAAAAAATACAATTTTTGTTCTTTCTCGAGAGATATAATCTTTTCTTTCTAAACTTCTTCTATCTTCCAAAAACTTTAAAGTTAATATTTTCTTAAAAAGTTTTATCAATTATCTCACTACCTTTATACTATCTTTTTGAGTTTTCATTCCTACCGTCTCAGCAATTTTTTTAACTCTTTCGTAAGATGATAGATTGTTTATCATAACTTTTTGTTCATTATTATTTTTTTGTTTTTCTGATATTACAATATCATTTTTTTGTTGAGCACTTCGTAGTGAATAAATCTCTCCTTTATAGTTTAACATAACTACGTTAGCAAGTAAAATAACTCCTACAAAAACTCCATATGCAGTTTTTTCTAGTAAATTAAACTTTACTTTCTCTTGTACTTTTCTTACTCCATATTCACGACTATATACCTTTAGTGTAGCCATTTCCTTTCCTCCCCTCTATTTCGTCTGAACTTGTGCAACTCTTAATTTGGCACTTCTAGATCTATTATTTTCTTCTAATTCAATATCACTAGGATATATAGGCTTTCTTGTAATTACTTTTAATTTAGATAAACTTTCTTCTGGCATAATAGGAAGGTTTTTGGGAATATCCTTTGATTTAGAATAAGAATTGAATATTTGTTTACAAATTCTATCTTCTAGAGAATGGAAAGTGATTACAGAGATTCTTCCACCTACACTAACGATATCTATTGCTTGTTCTAATGAATCTTCAAATACTGATAATTCATTATTTACAGCAATACGAATTGCTTGGAATACTCTTTTTGCTGGATGTCCACCAGTTCTTCTTTTAGCAACAGGGATAGATTCTTTTATAATCTCTACTAATTCAAAAGTAGTTTCTATAGGTTTTTGCTCACGTTTTTTTTCAATATTTCTCGCTATTTGTTTAGAAAAGTTTTCTTCTCCATAGCGATAAAATATTTTTACTAAATCATGATAACTATATTCATTAACGACTTCATATGCACTAATTTTCGCATCAGTATCCATACGCATGTCCAATCTTGTATCATAGTTATAACTAAAACCTCTTTCAGGTGTATCTAATTGTGGTGAAGAAACTCCTAAATCATAAAGGACTCCGTCTACTTCATGTACACCATACTCTGCTAATTTTTCTTTTAAATTAACAAAATTAGATTTAATAAAGACAACTTTATCACTGTATTCGGCTAATTTTTCTTTGGCATTTTCTAATGCAACACTGTCTTGATCAAATGCATATAGTTTACCATTTTTTAATCGCTTTAAAATTTCTAAACTATGCCCTGCTCCACCAAGAGTACAGTCAACATATATACCATCTTCTTTTATATCTAAGCCTTCTACAGCTTCATTTAATAATACACTATAATGTTTAAACATTTTCATCCATCCTAAAAATCAAAATCTTCTAATTCTTCTGCTATTTCTTCTACGCTAGCTTCACTTTCAACAAGTAAATCTTCCCAGCGAGTTTTATCCCATATTTCTATCCTATTTGATAAACCATTTACAACACACTCTTTATCTAAAAAAGCATGTTCTATAAGTGCATTTGGAATATTAATTCTTCCTTGTTTATCTATTTCAACTTCAGTGGCTCCAGAAAAGAAGAAACGTTGGAAAGTACGAGCATTTTTCTTAGTGATAGGTAGTGATTTAATCTTACTTTCCACCTTTTGCCACTCTTGTAGTGAATAGCCAAATAAACAAGAGTCTAGACCTCTTGTAATAATAAATTTTTCACCTAGTTCATCTCTGAACTTTATCGGAATACTAAGCCTTCCTTTGGCATCCATTTTATTATTGTATTGACCAATAAACACTACTTCTCACCACCTTACCTTTATAATTTACCACATTTCCCCACTTTTTTCCACTAATTTCTAAAAAAAAAT
>NZ_CAUQNQ010000051.1:0-9687 GCF_963519265.1 uncultured Gemella sp.
AGCTAGACCGTTTTTATCTGGAGTTAATCCTAATTTAGAGATGTAAGTTGGGTAGTTAAATACTAAATCTTTTTCGTTATAAGCTTCGTTTAGGTTAAGTAAGCTTACTTTAGTAAATTTAAGGTGTTTTGGATTATCTTTGATATCTGCTTCTGTTACTGTAAAGCTATTTGGATCTTTAAGAGTAATAACTTTAGCGTGATCTAATAAACGTAAAGCACGAGCTAAGTTTGTTGGATCTGAAGGGATAGCTACATCAGCACCATCTTTAAGATCTTTAATATCTTTAAGAGTTTTTGAGTAGAATGATACAGTCGCGTTGTAAATTGGTTGAATAGCTACAAGATGAGCATTATTTTTTTGGTTAAATTGTTCCATGAATGGTCTGTGTTGGAAGAAGTTAGCATCAACTTCTTTATTGTTTAATGCAACGTTAGCTTGAACGTTATCAGAAACTTTAACGATTTCTAAGTTGTAACCTTCTTTTTTAAGATCGTCTTTGATCATTTCTAACATGTCTGTCATTGGAGAAGTGTGAGAAGCTACTTTTACAGTAACTGGTTCTTTCTTCTCTTCTTTTTTAGGTGCTTCAGTTTTGCTTGAACATGCTGTTAAAACTAATAATAATGCAGCTAAGCTAGCTATAAATGAAATTATTTTCTTCATTATATTTTCTCCTATTAAGTATATTTTTTATTTAGAGGTAAGGTTGTTGATTGTATATATTATAGATTTTGAATTAGTAATAATAAATATTAATTAGAAAGCTGCAGTAGCTTTACCATCATAATTTTTTTGTAGGAAATCTTTAACTTTTTGGCTTGTTAAAGCTTTTTTCAATGCTTGGATTTTTGCATCGTCTTTGTTGTCTTCACGAGCTGCAAGAACACCAGCATATGTAAAGTCAGCTTTATCTTCCATTAGAAGTCCATCTTTCATTGGTGTAAGGTTTAATTTAGCAATGTAAGTAGGGTAGTTGAATACTAAATCTTTTTCTGCATATGCATCACTTAAGTTTAAAAGACTAACTTCTGTAAATTTAAGATGTTTTGGATTATCTTTAATGTCTTTTACAGTAACGTTATAGCTGTTAGGATCGTTTAATGTAATTAACCCACCGTGAGCTAATAATCTTAATGCACGAGCTAGATTTGAAGCATCAGATGGAATAGCTACATCAGCACCATCTTTAAGATCTTTAATGTTTTTGATATTTTTAGAGTAGAATGCTGGGATTGAGTTATAAACTTTTGCAACAGCTACTAAGTTTGTTTTATTTTTTTCGTTATACTGTTTCATGAATGGTTCATGTTGGAAAAAGTTAGCATCGATTTCTTTGTTTGCTAAAGCAACGTTAGCTTGAACATTATCAGATACTTTTACAATTTCAAGAGTATATCCTTCTTTTTGTAAATCTTCTTTAACTAATTCTAACATGTCAGTGAATGGTGGGACATGAGCAGCAACTTTAATTGTTTTGTTTTCTTTTTTTTCTTCTTTTTTATCGCTAGTTTTGCTTGAACATGCTGTTAATACAAGCACAAGAGCTAAAAGACTAGCAACAATAGATAATACTTTTTTCATTAATCTATTTCTCCTTCTTGTTTGTGAAACGTTTAGCTAATCCATAACCTATAGATTGAATAATAAATACATATATAATAAATATTATTACTATTAAATACATTAGATCATAATTGTACTCTTGATATCCGTATCTGAATGCAAATTCACCAAGACCACCTGCTCCGATTACACCCATTACAGTAGTATACGCTAGTAAACTAATAGTAGTATAGGTGAATGACAAGATTAAGTTATCCATTGTAGCAGGTAATAAGAAGTATCTAATAATTTGAATTTTTGTAGCTCCCATACTTATAGCCCTATCTACAATCTTTTTAGGAACGTTTATTAATGCTTGCTCAACAAAACGTGCATAGATACTTACACCAACTAGTGTAAGAGGCAAGATTGCTGCAATATTCCCAAAAGATGTTTTAAATAGAAATCTATTTACAGGAATTAATATGAATACAAAAATTAGAAATGGAACACTACGTAGGGCATTAAGAGAAATGCTAAGTCCTTCATAAACTGCTCTATTTTTTAATAAATAATCACGACTGAAAGCAAAAAGCATAATACCTAATGGTAGGGAAATGAAAAATACTGTTAACATAGAGTAAATCATCATATAGTTAGTTTCCCAAAATGCTTTCATGATACCATCGTAATTGGCTTTAAATAAATCAATCATTTAGTAAAAACTCCTTTACGTAGTTATAGTAATTACTGTCGTAATCGTCTTTTGCATTTTTATTAGGTACGACAATATCTTTTATAGTAGAATCATCGATAACTACCACTCGATCACAGAAGTTCTTCAGTAATGAAAGGCTGTGAGAAATCATAACAATTGAAATGTCAGTTGTAGTTCGCAGTTTATTTAATAGTGCAAAGATTTCTTTTTCACTATTGGTATCTAATGCAGAACTGATTTCATCACAAAGTAGAACTTCGGGTTCTTGTAGTAGTGCCATAGCGATAGCTACTTTTTGTTGTTCACCACCACTTAAGCTACCACAAAGACTGTTTTTTAGTCTTGTAATATTCATGAATTCAAGAATATCATCTATTTTCTTTTTATCAACAGAAACCTTATTTAATTTGTATACTAAACTTAAATGATAATATACTGTTTTATTATCAATAAGATTAGAGTGTTGGAATATATATGCTAGATTTTTTCTAGTATTTCTAAGGGTACTTGCATCCATACCTTTGATAGAAGAGTTTTTATATAGTATATCTCCGCTATCGTATGAAACGATCCCATTGATCATTTTAAGAATAGTACTTTTTCCGGTACCATTTCTACCGATAATTCCAATAACTTCTTTCTTATTAATATCAAACGATATATTTTCTAATTTGAAGTTAGCATCTTTATATTGTTTTGATACGTTTTTTAATTGAACTATCATAATATACCTCCAAGCTAAACTATACCACTTTCGGAAAATGATTTCAAGAGTTTTGTTTAATTTTTTTAAATTATTTGTTCATATTGTTCTATGCCTGTTTGATAGTGTTTAGACATCTGTTGTGCGATTTTTTCCAATTTGTACTGATACAGTTTGTAGTTGTAGATTGAAAGTAGTTTTAAAAATATAACAAAAATAGTAAAGATTACTATTATTATAACGATTTGTATTACTCTTAATTAGAAGATATAAAATGAATTGTATTAGAATAAAAATCAAAAGTGGATTATTTTTTTGTATTACAGGATGAAAAATTAAAGTATTTAACAAAAAAATTAGTGTTTATATTTTCTAAAAATGTTCTCATATAATTCTTTATTTATTTCCTTTAATCGTTTATAATTAAGGATGTGATTAAGGAGGTAATCTATGAAAAAATTGACAATAGTAGATATAGCAAAAATGGCTGGAGTAGGAACTACTACTGTCTCTAGGTATTTTAATGGTGGAAATTTAAAAAAAGAAACACACGAGAGAATTAAAGAAATAGTAGATAAGTATAATTACACGCCGAATACTTTTGCTAAGGCATTAAAAAGTACAGATAGTAAAATTATTGGAGTTATAGTTCCATGTCTTCATTCTTTTGTTAGTGGGAATACTTTAAAATATCTTGATAAAGAATTAAAAGATAATAATTATGAGACATTGATAATGAATGCTAATTTTGATGAAAATAAGCAGGTAGAGTATATAAAAAAATTAGCGAGAATGAATGTAGATGGAATAATCTTATTACCAACAACTATGACTAAAACTTACGAGAGTACTATAAAATCTGTGGATGTTCCTGTTGTTATGTTGGGGCAAGAGGGAGAGTATACATATAGTGTTGAGTATAATGACTTTAATGCAGCAAGAGATTTAACTAATTACATATTAGCAAGTGGTCATAAAAAAATAGCTTATTTAGGGGTTAGTGAAGATGATGTTGCAGTAGGATATTATAGAAAATTAGGAGTAATAAGGGCTTTAGAGAAGTATAATCTAGAACTTGAGAACATTTTAATTACTAATTTTGGTATGGAAGAAGGATATGAAATAGTAAGAGAGAATATTGAAAAGTTGAAAGAAGATAGTTGTTTAATTTGTGCTACGGATAATTTGGCTTATGGAGCGATAAAAGCTCTAGAAGAATCTGGTTTAAGTGTTGGAGAAAATTATTCGGTTGCTGCCTTTGGAGATTATACATCATCAGCACTATTAAAATCACCGTTAACAACGATAAAATTTGATTTAAAAGATGCGGCTAAGCAGACGGTAGAAATGTTATTAAATGTAATAAAAAAAGAAGAAACAGCTATGAAACTATTAATTGGTTATGAATTAAAAATAAGAGATAGTGTAGTTGACTTAAATAATTATGGAGAATAAAGATGACGAAGATAAAGGCAATTTTTTTTGATATTGATGGAACGATTAGAAGTTTTAAAACAAAAACAATTCCGGAGAATACTGCAAATACATTAAGAAAGTTAAAGGAACAAGGTGTTAAGATATTTATTGCTACAGGAAGAGCACCATTTCATACTACATTTTTAAATGATTTATTAGATTTTAAATTTGATGGCTATATTACGATAAATGGTCAATATTGCTATTTAGAAAATGGTGAAGTTTTAAACGATAAGATTTTATTTAAAGAAGATATAAAGAACGTACTCCCTTATTTTAAAGAGAATAAGATTGCGTGTGACTTTGCTTTATTAGATGGTGCATTTATGAATTTGAAAAATTCAAGGGTAAAATGGTTAGAAGATGAGCTAGGAGATCCAGAGCGTTTTAAAGAAGATGTATTAGCATATGATAAAGCAATTAGTGAAAAAATCTATCAGCTTAATGTCTTTGTATCAGAAGAGGAAGAAGTAGGATTTTTAGCATATATGCCTAATTCAAAAGCGGCTCGTTGGACTACTCATTTTACAGATGTTATCCCGAAAGATGGTGGAAAAAATACCGGAATTGATGCGGTTATTGCACACTTTGGTATTAAATTAGAGGAAACTATGGCATTTGGTGATGGTGGTAATGACATAGATATGCTTAAACATGCAGGAATAGGTGTAGCGATGGGGAATGCTGGCGATAATGTTAAAGAGATTGCAGATTATATCACAACAAGCGTGGATGATGATGGAATCACAAATGCTTTAAAACATTTTGATGTAATATAAGACTGAAGACAGGAGTGACCCAAAAGTCCTGAATTTTTAAAAAGTGTATATTTATAACTTATAGACACAGTGGTTTATTGAGATGTATATTCCTTTTATAAAAGCTTTTAGATATGTAATAAACCACTACTGAAAGTGACTCGACAAAATCATGATTTCTTTTAAGAAACAAGATTTTGTCGAGTCACTCCTTTTAACTATCTACTAAATTTTTCTAAGAATAAATCAACACTTTCTTTTGGCATTATAACGGTAAGTTTGTCATTAGCTTCTAAAACTGTTGTGCCTTTTGGTACTATTTCGCGTCCTGAACGTTCAATCTGAGAGATAAGTGTATTTTTTGTCCACTCTATTTCTCTTATAGATTTTCCAACCAAAAAACTATCATTTGAAATAGTTGTGAGTATTTCTACTTCCATTTCAACTTCATTATCTTCCAGTTTATTACTAGTTAGTATGCGATCTAATAAATATTCATAAACAGGTTTTGTCCCTAGTATATTCGCAGTCATATAAGCGAATAGGCAACAAAGTGCAATAGGAAGGAAATAGTTAATTTTTTGTGTCATTTCAAATAATAATATTATTGAAGTAATAGGACTTCTTACAATTGCTGTTAAATACCCAGACATGGATAATATAACAAATAACGCAGTATATTTAGCATCGAAAAAGTTACTAAATAATGTCCCAAGTATTGCACCTTGAATTAAAATAGGTAGGAATATTCCACCTGCAACACCTGAAGTAAATGATATAAGTGAGAATAAAGTCTTTATAAAATATAATGTTAATAAAAACATAAAGCTAAATTTATTCTCAATCAAAAATTCTACTAAACTATGTCCGCTTCCTAGAACTATAGGATAAAAAATAAATAGGACAAATGAAATGAGAAAAGCTACTTGGGGTCTAAAAACTATATTTAATTTGAAATATTCATAAATTTTGAATAGTATCTTTATAGTAACATTATAAAATGTTCCGAATATCCCTAATAAAATACCTAATAAAGCAACCCAAGGATATATAGTAACTTCCACATAAGGTACATCAGGGAATTTAAATATTGCTGTAAGTCCGAAAATATATTGTCCAACAATATTGGCAACCACAGCAGCACTGAAACAACAAATAATGATTTTTTTTGTAATTTGCTTGTGAACTTCTTCTATTGAGAATAAAACACCAGCTAGAGGTGCCCCAAAAGCAATTGAGAGTCCAGCACTAGCACCACAAGTAATAAGATATTTTTCTTTAATACTATCTTTTTTTAAAATTTTCGATACAAGTTTTCCACTCATGGCCCCGAGTTGAATGGATGGGCCCTCTCTACCTAAAGATAGGCCACCTAAACTAGCTGTTAATCCTCCAATGATTTTATAAATAAGTACACGTAATGGATTTGAATTAAGTCTACCTGTTATTTCTGCTGATACTTGAGGAATTCCACTTCCACTTGCCATTGGTTCTCGTTTAAGCAAAAATCCAGAAAATAATGCTAGTAAGATTAAGACAATAAATAATACAACTTTATATATCAAACCAGTTTTAATAAAATAAGCCGTATAATGAACAAGTTTTTCACTATATCCAATAAGTAATCTATAGCTCGCACCTACTATTCCTGCAGCAAGTCCAACTAAGATTCCATCAAAAAGTAATGAAGTTTCAAGCTTGAAATTTTTATTGTCTATTTTACTAATTTTGGAAATTTTCATTTAAATCTCCTTTCTAAAAAATGTCTATAATATAATTTTACTCTTAAATAGGAAAAAAATCAAAAAAATTTTTAAATATCATTTATTATTAAAAATACAAAATGTGTGATATAATATAATTATGTTAAGAAAGGAGTAAACAAGATGAATATATTAGTAGTTATTGGTATAATAGTGTTAATTATCTTAGTAGGACTTTATGCATTTTGGCTTAAATTGTTAAAAGGTAAGCCAGGGAGAATTACTGGAGCTGAAGTAGAGAAAAAATCTTTTGAAGAAGCACTTGTTGTAGATGTCCGCTGGAGAAAAGAGTATGCCAGAGGACACGCAATTAATGCCGTAAACTTACCGATTAAACTTTTTAAAAATAATAGTGATGTGCTAGATGATTATAAAGATAAAGATATAATTTTATATTGTGTAGTCGATGTAACATCACGTAATACTGAAAAATTATTAAGAGAGCGTGGATTCACGAAACTTCATATTGGAGATGGAGTTAAGCAATACGATTATGGTAAAGCAATATATAGTAATGCATTATTATCTGAATTTAAATATCGTATCTCAGCAAGTAAGAATAAGCAGTTTTTAAACTTAGGTAGTGAAATTTTAAGTGATGAAGAAATCAAAGTTTCCCCTAATGAAATAGATAGTATTTTAGATAAGTTAAATAAAGATTCAGAAATTTTTGTTTACAGTGATAAACCTGAAGAAAGTAAAGCTGTGTGTAAAAAACTTGGATTAGATGGCTATACTGTTATTAATTTAATTGAACCATTTAATACAACTAAATATCGAAATGCTTTTTATAATAAAAATGATTATATAGAAACCCAAGCTGATTTAGAAGCTTCTCCTTGCGGTTGAGCGTAGAAATTAAAATAAACGATAGGTTATCGTTTAAAATTAATGTTAATAAAAGAATGATATTTTCATTATAAGTGGAGGAATCCTTTGTATGATGAAAATAAATTTTGGGAAATTCACATAGAGTAGGATTACTAGATGTGAATTTCTTTTTTGTATAACTAACATAAAGATTTAATACGTTTACTATAAAAAAATGTTAAATTAGGTTATAATATAAGTGACGGAAAATATGAAATAGAGGATGATAATTATGAAAATTTTACACGTATTAGCACAATTACCTATTAAGACAGGAAGTGGTGTATATTTTACTAATGTTATTGAAGGGCTTAAACAGTTTGAAGTTGAACAAGCTGCGGTTTATGCAACAACGCCGGAATATGATTTTAATTTTTTAGATGAGAAATTTGAAGTTGAGTTTCAAGGCAAGGATATTAGTTTTCCTATCGTAGGTATGAGCGATATTATGCCTTATGAAAATACTTTGTATAAAAATATGACTGCTGAGATGTTGGAAACTTGGCAAGAAGCATTCCGTAAAAAATTAGAAAAAGCTAAAAAAGAATTTAAGCCAGATGTTGTAATCACACATCACTTATGGATTTTAAGTTCTATAGTTTGTGATGTATTTGAAGGTGAAAAAGTAATTGGAGTTTGTCATAATACGGATATAAGACAAGCTGAAAAGAACCCAGCAATGAAAGATAAATATGTCAAAAGCCTTGATAAATTAGATAAGATATTAGCACTGAGTAGTGGTGTTATAGAAGGAATTTCTAATATTTATAGCTACCCTGAGGATAAAATTATAAATATTGGTGCTGGATATAATGAGAAGATTTTTTATCCTGCTGAAAAATACGAAAAACAGGATAATGTAAAAATTTTATATGCAGGGAAATTTGATGAGTCAAAAGGTTTTTATGAGTTGATAAAGGCTTTTAGATTATTAGAGAAAAAAGACAATAACGTAGAATTAGAATTAATAGGGAACTTGAAAGAAGAGGATAGACCTAGGGTCGAAGCCTTAGTTGGTGATTCTAAGAAAATAAAAATTTATAACGCCGTAGATCAAGCACATTTAGGGGAAATAATGAGGCATAAAGATATTTTTATACTACCATCTTATTTTGAAGGGTTAGGTCTTATTGCGGTGGAAGCTTTAGGAAGTGGACTAAGAGTAGTTGCTACTGAGATAGAAGGGCTTATAGAATTTCTTGGAGACAAAATAAATAATTCTGAGATAATAGAATATATAGCAATGCCAACTATTTATGACACTGATAAGGCTGTTGAAGAAGAAAAACCAGCATTTGTAAATAGAATAGTAGGTGCTTTAGAACTTATGATAGAAAGAACAAGAGAGCAACGCGAGATTCCTGCTGAGTTACTAGAAGAAATTGAACACCACTCTTGGAAGAGAAAAATAGAAATTATTTATAAATTATTGTAAAATAATACTTAGTGATTATTTGCTAACGATGAATTAAACAAGGCATAAAAATTCATCAATTTAAAATATGTAGATATAAAGTTTTAATGTATTATTGATAAACTTTACGGTTGAGCTTTAATATTAAATAAATTGTACGGGAGTGACTAGAAAAAATCGCTTTGTAAAAATAAGATTTTTGAGTTGCTCCCATTTACAGTTTTTTTAGAATTATTAGGAGATGAAAATGGATAAGATAATATTAATAGATGGTAATAGTTTGAGTTATCGTGCTTTTTACGCTATGCCAGCTTTAAAAAATAAAAAAGGATTATATACAAATAGTGTATATGGTTTTACATTGATGCTAGAAAAAATATTGGCAGATACTAATCCAAAGTATGCGTTAGTTGCCTTTGATAAAGGAAAACAAACGTTTA
>NZ_CAUQNQ010000052.1:0-9537 GCF_963519265.1 uncultured Gemella sp.
ACTGCTTTACTTTCTGCATCGTAGCTCTTGAATACCCATTTACCATCGTTTTCTGCATCTACGTACTCTGTTTTTGTCGGTTGAGTCGCACCTACATTCGCTTTATCTGCATAACGATTTTGGTCTGTTGGTTTATAGCCTTCTATCGCTTCTGGCAATGTCTTACCTGGTGTTCCACTTTCAAATTTGTATGTTACACCGTATTTATTAGCTTCGAGTACCCATGTTCCTATAAACTCTACATCTGCTTTATTTACTGCTTTACTTTCTGCATCGTAGCTCTTGAATACCCATTTACCATCGTTTTCTGTATCTACGTACTCTGTTTTTGTCGGTTGAGTTGCACCTACATTATCTTTGTCTACATAACGATTTGAGTCTGTTGGTTTGTAGCCTTCTATCGCTTCTGGCAATGCTTTACCTTGTGTTCCGCTTTTGAATTTGTAGGTTACTCCATATTTATTCGCTGTAAACTCCCATGTTCCTACAAACTCTACATCTGCTTTATTTACTGCTTTAGTATCTGCATCATATTTTTTAAATACCCATTTCCCATCATTTTCTTCATCTACGTATTCTGTTTTTGTTGGTTGTGTTGGTGTTACATTAGCTTCATTTTCGTAAGTAGCTGTATCTTTTGGCTTGTAGTTTTCGATTACTGCTGGTAATGTTTTTCCTTCAGTTCCGCTTTGGAATTTATAAGATACATTATAAAATGTAACATAACCTAGTTCTAAAACGTTAGCTTCTACTTTGCCAATAGGTAAATCTGTAGCTGAATCCATGCTTAACCAACCACTACCGATTCTACCTGCATTTGGATGAGCATTTCCTTCAACTGTTCCTGTTACTTTTAAAACTGTTGTCCCATTTGTGTCTGCTAACTCTTTGGCTTTTTCTTGATTAATACGAACAACCATCTGATTGATTTCTTCATCACTCTTATTAGGGAATAAAGCTTTAAGTTCTGTTGATGTAAGAGAGCGAAGTGTCATACTGCGCACAATTGTTTCAGCAATAGACTTACCTTCATCCGGTTTTACTACACTCTCAGCTATACGCTCATTACGTTCGTTTTCCGGACGATCACTATCCTTATCATTTAACGATCTAAGAATCATTCTAAATGTTATATTATGGTTACCTTTAGTTTCAACACCAAACATAACACTAGGATCTGTATTACTAACTAATGAATTAAAGCTATCTTTTGAATTTCCTAAATCTGTTCCATTTTTTGAATATACATGTAGAAGTTCTTTCGTTCCATCTTCCTTATGACCAATTGCATATAAGGGTCTCCATGAGTAACCATTAAACTCTGCATATAATTTTTCCGGAATAACTAAATCTTTGTCTAATTTTACATTTAAATCTACATATGTGTAAGTTTTTTCCACTTCATCTATTTCAAATTTATTACCTTTGTATGAATTAGATAAAACTGGACCAACATACCCAACCCAAGGATTTTTATAAACAAGCATTGCTGTAGTTTTATCCATTTCAAATTCGGATTTTAAAACTACTTCATTGACTTTTGTAGTATCGTTATTAGAAGGTTGATACTCATCAATTATTCTACGAGTGTTAGTTTTATCGTCATTCGTTTCTTTTTTTAACTTAGTATTTGGTAAAACATCCTCTGATTCTACATTAATGTCAATTTTGACTTTGTTATCATTGATTTCAAACTTCCTCATTCCATTGATAATAGCAAATCCCATAGAAAATTTACTGGTAGGGAAAGGCTTATCCTGGTCATTCAAACTGGCATATACACCGTATAGTTTGGAATCAGCTTTCAATCCATCTGGAAAGACAGTGGCTAAAGTGTCTTCTGGGGAGAACAATCTTGCTCCTTCTGCAATTTTTCCATCTATAGGTGGCTTATCAGACCAGCCAAGAAAAGTTTTTGCGATACCACGGAAAAGACCCGGATTAGGCAATGGATTCCCTAATTTATCTGTAGCATTCTTATATGTATTTTCAGTATCTTTTTTTTCGTTTGATTCCCTTGTCCATTGACCAATAAGGCTTACTTTACCATCATAATTTGCTGGTACTGTTGCTCTATCAAGCCCTCTAGGTTTCTCATTATTGTTGCTTGCTTCAGTATTTTCTGTTGATGCAGCTCTATCACTTCCTAATGTTGTTCCCGCTGCACCATTTTCATTTCTTACTTCCGCTGTACGAGGTACTCCTTGAAGAGAGTTCCCATTACTCTCAGTTGATACATCTGCATTACCCCCTGTTAAAGTTGAAGGACTTGTAGTTTCTGCGACTGGAGTAGTTATATTACTAGCTATCTCTTCTTTGTCACTTGCTAAAGCCACTCCTCCAGCAACAAAAAATGTAGAACCAACCAGTACAGATACTACTCCTACTTTAAATTTTTTAATACTGAATGTATTATATTTCTCATACGGTGTATTTTTTTTAAAACTCATAATCATTCTCCTTTTAAAATCATCTTTCATATGAAATTATATACTATTTAATGTGACTAGTCAACGCACTATATAAAATAATTAGGCTTTTTTAGTTTATACAAAAAGATACTATGTAGATGAAACGCCTCTAATAATACGATTAATTTACAGGGATTTACAGAATCAACATCACATATCATTATAAATATTCCGATACAAAAAATAAAAAATCCACTAAATTATTTTTTATAGAACTTATCTTCCGTTGCAATCTTAACAATTATTTGAACTCTAAATAAAAATAAGGATAACTTTCAAAATCAAAGTTTCAAACAACTCAATTTTAAAAGTTATCCTCTTGCAATACATTAGCAAAAGTTCCTATTAACTACTTATTTATTAAACTCTATAAGTTCGAATTTATTACCATCGTATTCAAGGATGCTAACTGAAGTATTTATAATAACTCCACGTCCTACCTCTTTAATACCTTTTTGAGTTAAGAAAGAACGAATTAATCCACCGTGACATACTGCTAATATTGTCTTATCTGGGTGTTCTTCATACTTTTCTTTAAAGAATGCCTCCACTCTATCAGCTGCATCAGAATCTAGTTCCATTCCTCTCGTTTCACCTGCCTTCATTCCTGCTCCATACTCGGCAAAAGAAACTCCTTCATACTCCCCATACGACTTCTCTATTAATCTTTTATCTTTAATTACTTCTAATTTTTTATTATCTTCACTGTTTGAATTATCAAGCATATATCTTGCTGTATCGTATGCTCTACCTAAAACACTACTATAAGCTATATCAATGTCATAACCTTCAATTTTCTTACCTGCTGCAATTCCTTGACGAATTCCTTCTTCATTTAGAGGAATATCTGTATGCCCTTGAACCATTTTATTTTTATTATAATCTGTTTCTCCATGTCGCGCTAAAATTATACGCATATGTTCTTCTCCTTTATTAAAAATAAGGGAGAAACTTATAGAAATTGATTTTTACTAAATCACAATCTCTAAGCCTCCCCTTGTTTTATCTATATATTAAATTTCTCTAATATGAACTCTTGTCCATCATAATGTACCACATTTAATGCAGTATTATTAATTAGTATATTAGACTCAGGATATAATCCTAATGTTCTTAAAAATACACGAATTAATGCACCATGACAAACCACTAAAATTGTATCGTCTTTATGATTTACGTATTTTTCATTAAAAAATGAACTAGCTCTCTCATAAACATCTTCATCTTTTTCTACCGACTCTAATCCTTGTTCAGCTTCAAGTGCAGAAAAATACTCATCAAATGTACTACCTTCGAAATCTCCAAAGAATTTTTCGATTAAACGTTCATCAGTAGTAATTTCTTTAGAAATATTTTGACTATTATTAGAGTTATCAAGCATAAGTCTAGCTGTTTCTACCGCCCTTTTCAAAGGGCTACTAAATGCATAATCGATATTGTGATCACTTAGCTTTTCTCCCGCAGAAGCCGCTTGATTTCTTCCAGTTTCATTTAATTCAATATCGCTATGACCTTGAATTAATCTATTTTTATTATAGTTTGTTTCACCATGTCTGACTAATAAAATTTTCATATCACTTACCTATTCAAAAATGAAATCCTCATCTTCAATTGATTCAACATTCATACTAACTACATATCCATCACCTTTAACACTAAAGAAGTCATGGTTCTTAGTATTTGTATTCATCGCATTTTCAATAATTGGGTTAATTTCTTTATCTTCGAAGTATCCAGGATATCCTAAGTTAGCTAAAGCACGGTTAGCATTATATTCAACATAGTCTTTTACTTCTTCATATAAACCAATTTCGCTATATATGTCTTTAGTGTATACTAATTCATTTTCATATAAATCTAATAATAGTTTATACATTTCTTTTTCAGCACGTTCTTGCTCTTCTTGAGTAAGAGTTTTAAAGATTTCTTGAGCATCAAAACCAGTAAAACTTCCATGGATAGTTTCATCTAATAAGATTTTACGAATAATTTCTCCAGATGTAGTTACCTTCCCTTGTCCTGCTAAATATAGAGGATAGAAGAATCCACTGTAGAAAATATAACTTTCTAAGAATACAGACGCTACACGAGCCATATATAAGTCATATGTTGGTACTTCTGGCTTAAATAATCTCATATAATAATCTTCGATTAATTTCGCTTTAAATTGAAGCTCTGGATTACTTGGAACCCACTCATCTAGTAAGTAGTCTGTTTCTTGTGAAGGAATTAATGATGTAAAGATAGTAGAATAACTTTTCGCGTGAATTTGCTCCATCATTCCCATAAAACTATAAACAGCTTGTTTTCTCATATCTTCAGTATGTAAAGATACAAGTGGCATACCTTTATCTCCTTGTTGAGTATCAAGACCAGTTAAACCAGCTAATACTTTTTTATAAGCTTCACGCTCTTTATCGTTTAAATCTTCATTCCAACTTTTAATATCTTTTGACACTTTAAACTCAGTATCAACCCAAAATTGTGCAATATTTTGACGCCAATACATGAAAGTTAAGTCATCTTGTTTATTCCAGTTTACTGCTTTCATAATTAGTAATTTTTCCTCTCTTTTCTATATAGAACAAGAAGTACATTCTTCTACTGAAAGTAGTTTGTTTCTTGTGTAATATAGTGATTTCAATCCTTTGTGATGTGCGTAAATATAATATCTTGCAAGTTCTCTTGTCGTTATATCAGAATTTACGAATAAAATCACAGAAATACCTTGGTCTACGTGTTCTTGAATAACCGACATTAAGTCAATAAGTTTCATTTGGTCCATAGTAAATGCAGATTTATAGAACCATTGAGTTTTTGGACTTAAGTATGGCATTGGATAGAATGTTTCAGCATTCCCGTAACTTCTACGCTCAATTTTATCAACAATTGGTAATACACTTGATGTTGAGTTTTGAACATATGAAATACTTTGAGTTGGTGCAATAGCCATTCTATATGCATGATATAACCCATTTTCTTTTACTCTATTTTTCAGACTTCTCCAGTCTTCTTTTGTTGGAATATAAATTCCTTCGAACAATGCTTTTACTTTTTCAGTTACAGGTAAGTAATCATTTTCAATATATTTAGTAAAGTAACTTCCATTATAATAATCTGATTTTTCAAAGTCTTTAAATGTTTCATTACGATCTTTAGCAATTTGCATTGAACGTTCTAATGTATAGTAGTTCATCATCATGAAGAAGACATTAGCAAAATCTTTTGCTTCTTCACTCTCATAAGCAATCAAGTTCTTAGCTAAATATCCATTAAGGTTCATCGCCCCTAATCCAACAGAGTGGAATTCATCATTGGCTTTTACTACACCAGGTGCATTTTTAATCTTAGTAGAATTACTTACAAATGTTAATGCATCCATACCCGAGTAAATAGATTCTTTAATTTTTTTGCTTTCCATTACATTAACAATATTTAACGATGCTAAGTTACAAGAAATGTCACGTTTAATAATATCTTCTTCACCATAATCTTTAATTACTGAAGTCTCTTGTAATTGGAAAATCTCTGTACATAGATTACTCATCTTAACTTGTCCAATTTCACGAAGTGCGTGATTTTTGTTCGCATTATCTTTGAACATTAGGTATGGATATCCTGATTGTAATTGTGTTTGAGCTATTAAATTAAGCATATCACGAGCATCAAATTTACGCTTTATAATATTTTCATTCGCTACAAATTCATCATAGTATTTAGCAATATCGATATCATCTAATACTAAGCCATATTCTTCATAGATTGAATGAGGTCCAAACATGTAGAAATCTTTATTCTCACGAGCTAAATCAAAGAATAACGATGGTACGATAATTCCTGTAGAAATCGTTGGAAGACGTAATTCTTCATCGGCATTAACCTTCTTAGTATCTAAGAATTCTAATACGTCATAGTGGAAAATATTTAAGTATACAGCTCCAGCTCCTGGACGTTGTCCAAGTTGATCAGCATATGCAAAACCTTGTTCTAAAGATTTAGCAACAGGAATAACACCCTTAGCTACCCCTTTAATACCTTTAATACTTTCACCACGTGCACGTAGTTTTGATAAGTTAATCGCAACTCCCCCTCCAATTTTTGAAAGTTGCTTAGCTGTTGAATCGATGTAGTTAATAGAGTTAAGCGAATCACCTACTTCTAATAAGAAACAAGATACTAACTCACCACGACGGCTTCTTCCTGAATTTAGGAATGTAGGTGTCGCAGGTTGTAATCTTTGCTCAAGCATCGCAATCATAAGCTCTTTCGCTAAAGCAACATCACCATCAGCTAAGTACATAGCTACGATAAATACGTGTTGGTTAAAGTTTTCTAAATATTGTTTTTTATCATTTGTTTTTAATGCATAGTCCTTATAGAACTTACTTGCTGCCATATAACTTTTAAATTCAAACCTGAAGTTCGCAGCTAATTCTAAACATTCTAAAATTTCATCTTCAATGTACTTATCAAAAATATTATAGTAGAAATTCTCCTCTACTAAATATCTAAGTCTCTTAATTTCAGAACTAAATTTTTTTGTGCGAAAGTCTACTTCACGAAGAAATTCTTCTATAGCTTCCACGTCTTTTTCTAATTTGAAAAATCCATTATCGCCTCTTTTTGTTACTTCATTATTTAATTCAATATGGTTAAATTTCTCCATTCTCTACACTCTCCAAATATATTTTTTTAAAATCACTTATATCTTTTTTATTTCCATGTAATTCAATTTTCATTAGTAGCGGAATGTTATATTCACTGCTAATAATTTCAGCAGCATTGGCAAATCTTTCACCCCAGTTTTTATTCCCGCTACCAACAACACCTTTTAAATGTTTATAGTTCTCTTTTAAAAACTTAGAGACTGCAACTGGCACTTCTCCAAAACCAAATGTCGGTGTTATTAAGATATAATCGAAATTCACATCGTAATCAATATCCTGTAAATAAATTACATCATCTTCGGGAATTTCACACATGTCTACAAATCTTTTACAATTTCCAGTCAATGAATAAACAATAATCTTCATTATTTCCTCACACTCCCATAAAAATATTTCCGATGATTATTTCCCGGAAATTTATCGCATATACATATTATACACTCTATTTTTTATTTTTTCAATGATTAATTTCACTTTGAAAATCCATGAAAATATTTTTCAAAATTTCTATACTTATTTAATATTTCATTAGTTCATTTATTAACTTTTAGACAAAATTATAGTGAAAAATATTATAGTAAAAAAAAATACTTAAGAATTTTTCACTTGAAATTTTACAAAAAAGAACTCTGAACAAATAATCTTGTTCAAAGTTCTCTTCCATAGAATAAATTAATTTATTCTATTGCATTTTCTTCTAGCAAATTCTGAAAAATGAAATTTATCCACTCTGTGACGACTCTCTGTATAGTGCAAGAAATCAGTTCCTTCTGTGTATACATCACTTCGCAATACTGCAATATGTTTGTGACCATTTAAATCGATATATGTAGAATCTTCCTCGCTAACCGGTTCAATTTTAAAATCTTTATTTCCATATGAAATCTTTATACCTAAGTCATTTTCCAAGTACTCATATAGTGATTCTTCCACACGGTCTGTAGGTAATTCTCCAATTGCACTTTTTCTTATATAATCTTTATCTAATATTACTGCTTCTCCATCTACAAATCTCTGACGAACCAAGTAAATTAGTTTTTCATCACGTTTCACAAGTCCAAGGCGTACTAAAAAATCAGGAGCATCTACTTCCTTATTTACTAATACCTTAGTCGTTGCATCAACATCTTGAAACTGTCTGCGTTCTTTAAAACTTAAAAGCCCTGTTACTGGTAATCTATATCTATGGACATCGAGAACAATAGACCCCTTACCTTGAATCTTGTGAATATATCCATTTTCTAATAATAATAACAATGCCTTTCTTATAGTTTCCCTAGAAACATCATATTCTCTTGCGAGTTCATTTTCACTTGGCAAAAGCGAGTTGGACCTATATTGCCTATTTTCTATTTTTTCTCTTAACTCTAAATAGATCTTAAAAAACTTATTCATGATTTCCCCCAAAATAAATAAATAACTATATGTATATATTTTAACATAAATCATATAAATATTAAATATTTTTTACTCAAAAACTTTTATAATTCTTATTTTTTTGTTAATTTCTGTAAATATGTAAACCAAAGCCAAGAAAAATCCCTTAACTTCACCACTCTTCATGTGGTATAATATTACACGGAGGTACTTTTATGAACAAATATTTGCGACAAACACTAATCGTTATTCAAAATTTTTCACTATTTATTAGTGCAATACTCGGTATAATATTTTACAATTGTTTTAATCTAAATTTTTATAAAAATTTCTATCTAAGAGAAAATTTAGCCCCTAGTATTAATACAACAGACGATGAATTAATAAATAATACAACCAATCTACTAGAATATCTTACTAACAAAGCCGAACTAAATACAACTTGGTTTTCTGAAAAAGATATCCTTCATATGAAAGATGTTAGAGTATTATATAATGTAAGTTTCAATCTTATGATATTCTTTATTATTATATTTATTCTTTCTACTATTCTAATAGCACTAGTATATAAGAATTACGCTATGTTTTATATCACAAAAACATTTAATAAAACATTATTAGCTTTTATTCTTTTAGTCATAGTATTAGCTGGTATTATTTCATACAATTTCACATCGTTTTGGATTAAATTCCATCAATTATTATTCACTAATGATCTTTGGTTATTAAGTCCAGAAGAATCCAATTTAATAAAAATGGTTCCTGAACAATTCTTTATAAGTCTAATTACAACGATAATTTTACATATACTGATTTTATTTGTATCATTTCTTGTAGTAAATAACATATTCAAGAAGAAGTTTAAAATAATTTCCACTTAAGCTGTAGTTTTAAAATTTTATTTATAAAGATTATGTGATATAATAAATTTTAGTTTAAAATAAATAAAATACGAAAGGATAAATTATGGCTCAAAATGATAAAAATGTTGTTACTGAAGATAAAGTAACATTTAGATTATG
>NZ_CAUQNQ010000053.1:0-9537 GCF_963519265.1 uncultured Gemella sp.
GACTTAAAGTTGCTGGAATCGATATTAACAGAAAAATGTTATCAGAAATCGCTATTCACGACGCAGCAGCATTCACAAGCATTTGTGAACAAGCCAAAGCAGCTTTAGCTAAATAATTAGAAATAGTTAAAAAGTTACTTGCATAATTTTGCAGGTAACTTTTTTGTTTTTTTTTATAGAAATATAGATTGATTAAACTAGTAAGTTAAAAAAATGATAAAAAATTAGTTTTAATTATTAGAATTGACCCAAATTCCTAAATTTAATAAAGTTCACTTGAGAACTCATAGAGGTAGTGGTTTATTGATACCTAAATTCGCTTTATAAAAGCTTTTTAGATATCTAATAAACTGTGTGTGGGTGACTCTACAAAATCTTGTTTCTCCGAAATCGCGATTTTTCAGTCACTCCCTTTTTATAATAAAACATCATAGAGAGTCATAATAGGCTCTTTAAGGTGTTTTATTGATTAATATACTATTTTTCTAGGATTATTTAATCTATGAAGCTTTGCTTGAGCAATTTCATTGTATACTTCTTCACGTCTTTTTTCATATAATAAAATAGCCCATGTATACCATAATAAATCACAAAACTGTAAAAATACATCTAGTTTCTTATAATTACATTCTTTATTACTAAAATACGCTTTTAAGAAGGTAATTGTTTCCTCGTAGTTTAAATCATTTTCTGATATAAAACTCGCTATATCGAAGTAATAATCATTATATCCTGCGTATTCAAAATCTATTAAATATAATTTATCTCTTGAAAATAAGAAATTACCTTCAACTAAGTCATTGTGACATAATCTGTCAGGTTTATAGAACTTTTTAAAGTCATCTATAATGTGTAAGTATTGATCAAAAATATTCTTTTTTTCATCTATTTGGTTATAATAATTATAAAATTGTTTAACAGGATCAAATATATGCTCAGCTTGAAATTTTTTCGAATGAAAGTTATTAAGAAGTTTTCCTATTCTTATGATACTTGATAATTTTCTTTGTGAAATAAATGTTTTCGGATTAGGTTGAAATTCTGTAATTAGATTATCATTATTGAAGAATATTGGTTTAAGAAAGTAATCTTCATTAGCTAGAAGACTAATAGCTTCTCTTTCGTTATTTTTATTTACAATATTTGTAGAATCTTTAGAAGTTCTGTAGAAATATTTATTGTTGTTCGTTGTAATAATGTAATTCTTATTGGTGATTCCATAGCTTGTTTCTTCTATAGCGAGAATCTTTTCATTTAATATTTTTTCTAATTTTTCTAAACTATACATAAGAATATCCTCCTTTTTTCTGAAATACATTTTATCTTTCCACTTTAATTATATAATAAAGACTTAAAAGTTTAAAGAAAAACGATTACATTATAGGAGGTGACTCAAAAATCGTGATTTCGAAGAACCAAGATTTTGTTGAATAACTTTCCGCAGTGGGTTATTAGATATCTAAAAAACTTTTATAAAGTGAATTTAGAAACCGATAAACCACTGCGTCTATGAGTTCTCATATTAACTTTGTTAAATTTTAGGACTTTTTGATTAGTCTCATTTTATATTAAAATACTATTTTTTTTTATAATATTGAAAAGAATATATTAAATACATTTTAGGAGTTTGAGGAGTATTTTTTATGTGAACTTAAATGTGTGCTAATCTTTAAAAATAGCTGGTATAAATAGATATTTTTAATTTAAATAGTGTAAATAAATGGTGTATTGTTGAAAAAAATCAAGAAATTTGATATAATTGTAATGTATAAAATATATTTATATACATAAAGTTTCATTTTTAAATATCATAGGAGGTGTGAAATGAAAGAAGTTTTTATTAATAGTGAGTATATTACATTAGCTCAATTCTTAAAATTAGAAGGATTTATAGGTTCAGGTGGAGAAGCTAAATACTTTTTACAAGATGTAGAAGTCGAGCTTAATGGAGAGTTAGAGAACAGACGAGGGAAAAAATTATATTCAAATGATGTAATAAAATTAGAAGGAAATGAATTTATAATAATTAATGAAAATTAAAAGTTTAAAATTATTGTACTTTCGAAATTATTTATCTACGAATATAGATGCACATCCCTCGCTTAATGTTTTAGTAGGAAACAACGCGAATGGAAAAACTAATATTATAGAGTCTATTTTTTGTTTAGCACTTGGGAAAAGCTACAGAACAAAAAGTGATAGTGAGTGTATTATGTTTGGAGAAGCTGCCACGGCGATGTCGTGTGTAGTTAGTAAAAATAATAAGAATCTTGATATTATGTTAGGTATTAATAATAAAGGTAAAAGCGCTAAGATAGCAGGTGTTAAGAAAACTAAGTTAACTGATTTTGTTGGAGAGCTTAATGTTGTTTTATTTTCTCCTGAGGATTTGCAAATAGTTAAAGGATCTCCAGCTCTGCGCCGCGAGTTTATAAATAGAGAATTTTATCAGTTTTCACGTATTTATCATAAATATAACCTAATGTATCAACATCTTTTGAAACAACGTAATTCATATTTAAAAGATATGAGAAAAAATCCAAAAGATGAGATGGCTTTAACATACTTAGAAACTCTTACCTCACAACTTGCTAAAGTAGCATTGTATATTACGAAAGAAAGAGTGTCGTTTGTTCAAGATATTTCGAAGTTAACATATGAAAATATGTTAAATATTTCAAACGGACAAGAAACTTTAAAAATAAGATATAAAAGTTCTGTTCTAGAGGCATTGAATATTAAAGATACAGATGATGAGGCTTTTACCGAAGAAAATTTGACGAATATTATTATGAGAAAATCTTTTGATGATATTATGCGTGGAAGTACAAAAATAGGACCACAGCATGATGATTTAGAATTTTATATAAATGACCTTGATGCTAAAATGTTTGCCTCACAAGGGCAACAAAGAAGCATAGTATTATCACTCAAACTCGCTGAAATTAATTATTTAAAAAATAAGACGGGGACTTATCCTGTCCTACTTTTGGATGATGTACTTAGTGAGTTAGATAAAAATAGACAACTGAAATTATTAGATGCAATTAATGAAAATGTACAAACATTCATTACGACACCTTCAATATCAGATATTAAAGAAGATTTATTGAAAAAAGCTAAAGTTTTCAAAATAGAAAGTGGAAATATTAGTGAAATAATCTAGAAAATTTATTTATGAATTTACAAAAATGAAAGGAAAAATCATGGTAGAAAATAAAAAAACACAAGAATATAATGCCGATCAGATTCAGGTCCTTGAAGGATTAGAAGCTGTTAGGGTAAGACCAGGTATGTATATTGGTTCTACATCTAGTAAAGGTCTACACCACCTAGTATGGGAGATTGTAGATAACTCAATAGATGAAGCCTTAGCTGGATATTGTAATACAATAACAGTAGCAATTGAAGAAGGAAATTGGATAAGAGTAGAGGATAATGGTCGTGGGATTCCTGTAGATATTCAAGAACAAACAGGAAAACCTGCACTTGAAGTTATCCTTACAGTACTACATGCCGGTGGTAAATTTGGAGGCGGCGGATATAAGGTATCTGGTGGTCTTCATGGAGTTGGAGCCAGTGTAGTTAATGCTTTATCAACTAACTTAGAAGCATCTGTTCATCGTGATGGGAAAATTCACAGTATGAAATTTGAACGAGGAGATGTAGTTCAAGGTATTACTGTAGTAGGAGATACTGATAGAACGGGAACAACTATTCGTTTTAAAGCAGATCCAGAAATCTTCCAAGAAACAACAGTATATGAATACGATATTTTAAGAACACGTATTAGAGAACTTGCTTTCTTAAACAAAGGAATAACAATTATTCTTAAAGATGAAAGAGCAGGACAAGAAAAAGAAGAAACTTTCTGTTATGAAGGTGGATTATTAGAATATGTAGAGATGTTAAATGAGAATAAAGATGCTTTGCATGAAGCTATCTATGTTCATGGTGAGATGGAGGGTAAAGAAGTAGAAATCTCAATGCAATATAACACAGGATATTCTAACAATGTCTTAAGTTATGCCAATAACATTAACACTCATGAGGGTGGTACTCACGAAAGTGGATTTAAAACTGCACTTACAAGAATAATTAATGCTTACGGTAAAAAGAATAAACTTATTAAAGATAAAGAATCTTTAACAGGGGATGATGTTCGTGAAGGGCTTGTTGCGATTATCTCTATTAAACATCCAAATCCACAGTTCGAAGGACAAACAAAAACAAAATTAGGTAACTCAGAAATGAGTACTATTACTAACAAGCTATTCTCTGAAGAATTAGATAGATTCTTATTAGAAAATCCGAAAACAGCGAAAATAATCGTTGAAAAAGGTCTTCAAGCATCACGTGCTAGAATAGCAGCGAAGAAAGCTCGTGAATCTACACGTCGTAAAAATGCATTAGAATTTACTAATCTACCAGGGAAACTTGCAGATTGTTCAAGTAAAGATGCAGCTGAATGTGAATTATTCCTAGTCGAAGGGGATTCTGCGGGAGGAAGTGCAAAACTTGGACGTAATAGTAAATTCCAAGCTATTTTACCACTTAAAGGTAAAATTCTGAACGTAGAGAAAGTAAGAATTGATAAAGTACTAGCTAATGATGAAGTTCGTTCGTTAATTACAGCTATTGGTATGGGTATTGGCGAAACATTAAACATCGATAAACTTCGTTATCACAAAATCGTTATTATGACCGATGCCGATGTCGATGGAAGTCACATTAGAACATTATTATTAACATTCTTCTTCAGATATATGAGAGAATTAATCGATGCAGGATATGTATATATTGCTAGACCACCTCTATACGGATTAAAAGTAGGTAAGAAAGAATTCTACTGTCATACAGAAGAAGAATTGAAACAAAATATTGAAGAACATGCTGGAGATAAAAAGTATACTGTTCAACGATACAAAGGTCTTGGAGAGATGAACGCAGAAGAATTATGGGATACAACAATGGATCCAGAACACCGTTTAATGTACCAAGTAAGTGTTGATGATGCTCAAAGAGCAGATGCTGCTTTTGATACATTAATGGGTGAAAAAGTAGAACCAAGACGTAAATTTATCGAAGATAATGCTCTAAATGTTATAAACTTAGACATTTAGTAAAGAAAGGATAGAACATGGAAGATAATAAAAATAATATTACCTTAAGAAACATAACGACTGAAATTGAAAATTCATTTTTAGATTATTCAATGAGTGTTATTGTATCACGTGCATTACCTGATGTACGTGACGGGTTAAAACCAGTTCATAGAAGAATACTATATGCTTTTAATGATTTAGGGTTAACATATGATAAACCTTACAAAAAAAGTGCCTTCGTTGTAGGGGAAGTTATGGCGAAGTATCACCCACATGGTGACTCTGCAACTTATGGAACAATTGTACGTTTAGCACAAGATTTCAACAGTAGATATCCTCTTGTAGATGGTCAAGGGAACTTTGGTTCTATTGACGGAGATGGTGCTGCTGCGATGCGTTATACTGAAGCTAGAATGAGTAAAATAGCTTCTGAGTTACTGCGTGATATTAACAAAGATACTGTTGATATGCAAGATAACTATGATGGAACAAAACAAGAACCAAAAGTATTACCGGCAAGAATTCCAAACTTATTAGTTAATGGAAGTAGTGGTATTGCTGTAGGTATGGCGACTAATATTCCACCACATAACTTAGGTGAGGTTATCGATGGTGTAATCGCATTAGCAGATAACTCTGAAATAACAATTGCTGAATTAATGTCTAAAATTAAAGGACCTGACTTCCCAACAGGATCATTCTTATTAGGACGTAGTGGGATAGTTAAAGCATATACAACAGGACGTGGTTCTGTAATTATGCGTGGTAAAACTGAAATTGAGCAAATGAAAAATGGTAAGGAAAGAATCGTTATTACAGAAATTCCTTATCAAGTAAACAAAGCAAAATTAGTTGAAAAAATTGCTGAATTAGCTCGTGATAAGAAAATTGAAGGTGTTACAGATCTTCGTGATGAAAGTAACTTAAAAGGTATCAGAATTGTAATTGAATTACGTCGTGATGTTAACAGTAACGTAATTTTAAACAATTTATACAAATTAACACCATTACAAAGTTCATTTGGTGTTAACATGATTGCTCTTGTAAATGGAGTACCTAAGTTATTAAATCTTAAAGAAGTACTTTATCACTACTTAGAGCACCAAAAAGAAGTAGTAGTAAGAAGAACTAAATTCGACCTGAAAAAAGCACAAGCTCGTGCCCACATATTAGAAGGTTTAAGAATTGCTTTAGATAATATCGATAGAATTATTAGCTTAATTCGTGGTTCTCAAACTGCTGAAGAAGCAAAAGCAGGACTGATTGATCAATTTGGGTTAACTGAAATTCAAGCTCAAGCTATCCTAGATATGCGCTTGCAAAGACTTACAGGTTTAGAACGTGATAAGATTGAAGAAGAATATAGTAAACTTATGGAACTTATCGCTGATCTAGAAGATATTCTAGCTAAACCAGAACGTGTAATTCAAATCGTTAAAGATGAGTTATTAGAAGTTAAGGAAAAATTTGGAGACAAACGTCGTAGTGTAATTATTGAAGGACAAGTAGATCAAATTGAAAACGAAGATTTAATCGAAAAAGAACAAATCATAATTACTCTATCTCATAACCAATATATTAAACGTCTTGCTGCAAGTACTTATAAATCACAAGGGCGTGGTGGACGTGGAGTAAATGGAATGACTACAAATGATGAGGATAATGTAGCTTATATGCTAAGTTGTTCAACTCATGATCATATCTTATTCTTTACAGATAAAGGTAAAGTTTATACTCTTAAAGGTTACGAAATTAACCAAATGAGTCGTCAATCTAAAGGTATACCTATTATTAACTTATTAGAAATTGAAAAAGAAGAAAAAGTAAATTCTATTATTGCAATCTCTGATTTACAAGAAGAAGATACAAACTTAATCTTCTCAACTAAGTATGGTATCATTAAGAAATCTAAATTAGGAGATTACGCAAGTATTCTTAAGAAAGGTAAGATTGCTCTTAAACTTGATGATGATGACTCGTTAATTGATGTTCAAAGAATTACTGATGATCAAGATATTATGATTGTTACAGCGAATGGACAAGCAATCAGAATTAATGCTGAAAAAGTTCGTACAATGGGACGTGTAAGTCGTGGAGTTAAAGGTATTACACTTTCTCCAGATGACTACGTAGTAGGTATGGAAGTAGTTGATGAATCTAAGAAAATTTTAACAGTAACAGAAAATGGTATTGGTAAAATTTCTAAATCTACGGAATTCAATGTAATTAACCGTGGAGGAAAAGGTGTTAAAGTAGCAAAAGTTACTAAGAAAACAGGTAAAATTGTAGCGGTTAAATCAATCGCAGGAAATGAAGATTTAATGATTATGACTGACCAAGGAATAATTATAAGAATAGATGTTTCTACAATCAGTACACTTGGAAGAACTGCAACAGGTGTTAAAGTAATTAACCTTGTTGATGATCAAAAAGTAGCAACTGTCACACTGGCAGCCAAAGAAGAAAGCTATGAAGAAGAATAGAATTAAATAGATGAAAAAATAGGATAACTTTGTAAATGGATATTGTAAAAATACTATTTATAAAGTTTCCTTTTTTTATTATTTGAAAATGTAAAGTAACACGTAATATTTTTCCAAAAAAGATAAGATATAAAAATTATAATATACTGAAGTTTTAGAAAAAAGTTAAATCAAATAATTAGTTGCTGTAAAATAAGAACGATTTCAAGAGGAATTAGAAAAAGTTAGTAAAATAATTAAGAATATAAAAAAAATAGCTAAAATTCATTGTGTTATTGTGAAAAAAGTTTTATAATGGAATATGTAGTTAAAACTGATAAATATGCTTTATTAGTAAAAATCTTATCAAGGAGTAACTAAATGCAAAATACAAGATTAGAAAGCAATGTAAATGAAAATATTATACAAGAGGAGATTCAAATTCTTACAGAAATGCTATTAAAAGCAACACAAAAAATGATTTCTGAAGATACATTTGAAAAAATTGTAGAATTAAAAGCATTAGCTGATGAAAAAAATTATGACAAATTAAATCTTATTATAAAAGATTTGACGCAAGAAGAGATGGAAATTGTTGCAAATTTCTTTTCAATTTTACCATTATTAATTAATATAGCAGAAGATGTTGACTTAGCTTATGAGGTAAACTATAAAAACAATATAGATGAAACATATGTAGGGAAGCTTTCTGAGTCTATTAAAAATATTAAAGATAAAAATATCTTAGAAAATATCAATGTAGTACCGGTACTTACAGCTCATCCAACACAAGTTCAACGTAAAACAGTTCTTGATTTAACAGAAAAGCTACACACATTATTAAGAAAACACCGTGATGTGAAAAATGGTTTAATCAATGAAAGAAAATGGAAAAATGCAATCCAGAAACATATCGAAATATTAACGCAAAGTGATATTATTCGTGAGAAAAAATTAAAAGTAGCTAACGAAATCACAAATGTATTAGAATATTACAATCTATCATTTATTAAAGCAATTGCAAAATTAATGACTGAGTATAAATTATTATTAGAAGAAAATAATATAGAATTAAAAAATGAAACTCCAATAACAATGGGAATGTGGATTGGTGGAGACCGTGATGGAAATCCATTTGTAACTGCTGAAACATTAAATTTATCAGCTATGAAGCAATGTGAGCTTATTACAACGTATTATATTGAAAAGTTAAATAGTTTATATAGAACATTCTCAATGTCATCTCATGTTACTGAAGGAAGTAAAGAATTAGAAGAATTAGCAAATCGTTCACGTGATACTTCTGAGTATAGAGAAAAAGAATTATACAGAAGAGCGTTATCACATATTAAAGATAAACTTGAAAACACTAGAGAGTATTTATTACAAGATAAAGAAGCTGAGGATAAATATCTTACAGCAGATGAGTTTATCGCTGATTTAACAATAATTGAAAAATCATTGTTAGAAAATAAAGGTGAAATCTTAGTAACTGGAGAATTTGAAGAATTACTTAATGTTGTAAAAATCTTTGGATTCTATTTAGCAAGTATTGATATGCGTCAAGATTCAAGCGTCTATGAAGCATCAGTGGCTGAATTATTAAGTAGTGCTAATATTGAAAAAGACTATAGCTCACTAAGTGAAGAAGAAAAATGTGAACTTCTATTAAAACAACTAAAAGAAGATCCACGTCCACTAAGTATAAACGATGAAAATAAACAATCAGAAGAATTAAGAAAAGAATTAGCAATATTTAGAACAGCTAGAAAATTAAAAGACAAACTTGGTGATAATGTTATTAAACAAAACATTATTTCACACACAACAAGTGTCTCTGACTTATTAGAACTTGCAATTATGCTAAAAGAAGTAGGTTTAGTAGGAAGTGACTTTGCAAGATTACAACTTGTACCATTATTCGAAACAATCGAAGACTTAGAGAATTCATATGAAGTAATGGATAAATA
>NZ_CAUQNQ010000054.1:0-8569 GCF_963519265.1 uncultured Gemella sp.
AAGTAACAGTAGGAGACGACGGCACAGCGATAGTGACAGATCCAACAACAGGAATCAGTCATACAATCCCAGGAACAGAGCTAGTGAACCAAGACTTCGAACCAGTGAAACCAGACGAAAAAGTTCCAGTGAAAGACAAAGCACACTTAACTCCAGAAGAGAAAAAACAAGTGGCAGATAAAGTCAAAGCTAAGAACCCAGGTAAGGAAGTAACAGTAGGAGACGACGGCACAGCGATAGTGACAGATCCAACAACAGGAATAAGTCATACAATTCCAGGAACAGATCTAGTGAACCAAGACTTCGAGCCAGTGAAACCAACTGAAAAAGTTCTAGTCAAAGACAAAGCACACTTAACTCCAGAAGAGAAAAAACAAGTTGCAGACAAAGTCAAAGATAAGAACCCAGGTAAGGAAGTAACAGTAGGAGACGATGGTACAGCAACAGTGACAGATCCAACAACAGGAATAAGTCATACAATTCCAGGAACAGATTTAACGATAATCGTTCCACCGGTAGTCGACATCCCAGAATTCAACGGTGCAGTAAATGGAGAACTTCCAGATCCTGTAGAATTACCTAAAGTTAAACTTATCATTACTAAATGGGCTGATGAACAAGGTAATGAATTGAAACCAGTGGATGCTAAAACTCCATCTAAACTAGGAGAACCTAATGAAGCGTATGAACATGGTACAATACCAGGATATGAATTCGTAAGAACAGAGATTAATTCTGATGGAGATGTTGTAACTCATATCTTCAGAAAAGTTACTCCAACATCACCAAAAGTTGATGAAAACATTAAGCCAAAATCAACAGCTAAAGTAGAGAAATCTACTAAACGCTTAGCGAATACTGGTGAATCTGAAACAAATACAGGGTTAGCAGGATTAGGATTAGCTGTGTTAGGAAGCTTACTAGCAATTGCTAAAAGACGTAGAGAAGATGAAGAATAAATTATATAGAATATAATCTTAAATCTTTCTATAATAATTAAATATTCAGTGAGAAGTCCTAGAGTATTAAAGGTACTCTTTAGGACTTCTTACTTTTTTAAATCTAAGTTGTTTGCACCTGTAAATTATAAATGGAGGATAATATATATAGTAAGTTAAATAATTTGAAATTGACATTTAGTTGTGGGAAAAGATTAAAAATAATGTTATAATTTATGTAGATGATAACAATCAAGATATATTTTTAGATGCTACAAAAGCAGTTTTAAAGAAATAAGTTGTTATTCTTAAAAGGACAAGAGAGTGTTAGAATATGAAAAGGTAGATTATATTATTTTTTCAGTTAAGAAAAATATAGAGTAAAGATTAAAAGTTCCAGAGATTTTTATGAGGAGAATATTCAAAAAATACTATTATACTTTTAGAGGTGAGAAAATTATGAATAAGAATAAGTTAATAGGATATAATATGAATGAAGGAGAAAATAATCGTCAGTTTGATGATATTGTTAAGATTGTCGAAGGTGCAAAGGAACGAGCTTATAGGAAAGTCAATGAAGAACTGATTTTGATGTATCAGGAAGTGGGTAAGTATATAAGTGAAAAAAGCAAAGAAGCGAGTTATGGATCAAATTTTGTGGATAATGTAGCTGAGTTTTTCTCTGAAAACTATCCTGAATTAAAGGGGTTTACCCGCAGAGGTCTTTATAGAATGAAGCAATTCTATGAATTATATAAGGATGATGAAAAAGTGTCACCACTGGTGACACAATTGAGTTGGACTAATCACTTGAAAATAATGTCAGGAGCTAAAAGCAAAGAAGAGAGAAGATTTTATATTGAATTATCAATAAAAGAAAGATATTCGAAGCGTGAATTGGAAAGACAGATGGACAGTGGTTATTATGAGAGATACATACTTTCTAATGGTGAGAGTTTACCTGCTATACAAAAGATAAAGAATGAAACTAATAATTTGTTTATGGATAGATATGTACTGGAATTTCTTGATGCACCAAAGATAGAAAATGAGAGAGACTTTCAAAAATCAGTTCTCGAAAATCTGAAGAATTTTATATTGGAAATTGGTAAAGATTTCTCATTTATAGGAAATGAATATAGGGTACAGGTTGGTAAACATGATTATTATATAGATTTATTATTCTATCATAGAGGATTATCTTGCTTAGTTGCATTTGAATTAAAGATGGGAGAATTTAAACCAGAATATACTGGAAAAATGAATTTGTATTTAGAAGCATTAGATAGAGGCGTGAAAAAGGAAACTGAAAATCCAAGTGTAGGTGTTATCCTTTGTACTTCAAAAGATGATGAGGTAGTGGAATATACACTTAGCAGAAGTCTTTCGCCTACAATGGTATCAGAGTATACATTGAAGCTTATTGATAAGAATTTGTTACAAAGAAAATTAAAAGAATATGCTGAGATTGCCGAAGAAAATAATGAATAATTCATGCATATGATATAAAAGGGTTGATTCAAAAGCTCTAAATTTTAAAAAGTTTATATGAGAGTAGTAGTTTATTGATATCTAAATTTGCTTTTAAAAATCTTTTAGATGTCTAGTGAACTGTGCAGGAGTGATTTGACAAAATCGATTTCTATGAAATTACGATTTTTGAGTCACTCCTGTTTTTTATAATCTATAAAGTATATACTGGTTATCTATATTTGTGAAATTCAAAATGTTGACAGTTGTAGATTTAAAAGTTAGAATATTATATATAGGAAAAACTAAATTAAAATATTTTTTTAAATTGTTTGTCCTAGATTAGATGATAAAATTTCAAATGAGGTAGTTTTATTGCTTTGATGGTTTAAAGTAACCTAAAAGTAACTAAGATACTGTAAAGTGCATACTTGTTTATTATATTAACTTCATGATAGTATAAAGGTAAGTAGTTGAAAGAAGATTGAAAGTTTTGTGGTTATGAAGAAATAAGGAAGAAGGTATAAAAATGATAGAATATAACAATGTTTCATTATGCTGTTCCACAAATGGTTTAATACTTGATGGATTAAGTTTTGACATACAAGAAGGAGAGTTTTTTGTTCTAGTTGGACCTAGTGGAAGTGGAAAAACAACAACTTTAAAATTAATAAATAGGTTGATAGAACAAACAGACGGTGATATTTATTTTGAAGATAAGAGGTTGAAAGATTATGATTTAAGGGAATTAAGACTTAAAACCGGCTATGTTCTTCAACAAATCGCACTATTTCCGAATCTTACTGTTGCAGAAAATATTGCGCTAATTCCAGAAATGAAAAACTTTGACAAGAAAGAAATTAAAGAAAAGATCGAGGATTTATTAAAAAAAGTAGGATTAGATCCAAAACATTATATGAATCGTCTTCCTAAGGAGCTTTCTGGAGGAGAAAAACAGCGTGTTGGAATATTGCGAGCAATTATCGCTAATCCTAAAATTTTACTGATGGATGAACCATTTTCAGCACTAGATCCGCTTAGTAAAGTTCAATTACAGGATTTGATTAAAACTTTGCACAATGAATATAAAATGACAACAGTTTTTGTAACTCACGATATGGATGAAGCGATGAAACTTGCTGATAGAATTTGTGTTTTAAAAGAAGGGAAAGTAGTTCAAATTGCTACACCAGAAGTATTAAAAGAAAACCCTGCGGATGACTTTGTTCGTGAATTTTTTTCAAGGGGGAATAAATAATGAATTTAGTAAGTACATTTTTAGAAAGAAAAGGTGATTGGATAACTGGTTTATTTGAACATCTTCAAATTTCATTATTATCACTTATTATTGCGATTTTTATTGCGGTTCCTCTAGGGATAATTATCTCAGGGAATAAAAAGACAAGTGAATGGTTTTTACAAATTACGGGTATCTTCCAAACTATTCCTTCTCTTGCATTACTTGGATTATTCATTCCATTTATGGGGATTGGTACATTACCAGCAGTCGTGGCATTGGTAATTTATGCAATATTCCCAATACTACAAAGTACGATTACTGGATTATCGGAGATTGATCCATCATTAGAAGAAGCAGCAACGGCATTTGGTATGACAAAACTAGAGAAGTTGAAAAAATTTAAACTTGCACTCGCTATGCCAATACTTATGAGTGGTGTGAGAACGGCGAGTATTATGATAATTGGTACAGCAACTCTCGCCGCTTTAATAGGAGCGGGAGGATTAGGTTCATTTATTTTACTAGGAATAGATAGAAATAATTCAGCGTTAATTCTAATTGGTGCTATTTCATCTGCAATATTAGCGATTCTATTTGGGTTATTAATTAAATTTTTACAAGATAAAAAACCAAAAACTATTTTGGCATCATTACTTGCGGCTGTAGTGGCTTTAACAATTAGCTTCTTCCCAATTGGAAAAATGTCTAATGATAAATTAGTTATTGCTGGGAAACTTGGTGCCGAGCCTGAGATATTAATTAATATGTATAAAATACTTATTGAAGATGAAACTAAAATCGATGTTGAGGTTAAACCTAATTTTGGTAAAACTAGTTTCTTATATGAAGCATTAAAAGGTGGAAGTATTGATATTTATCCAGAGTTTACAGGTACAGTTATAACAACATTATTAAAAACACCAGAAATTGTACCTTCTAATGATCCTGATGAAGTGTATGAAGTTGCACGTAAGAAAATATTCGAACAAGATAAACTAGTATACCTGAAACCTACGAAATTCCAAGATACATACGCATTAGCAGTAACAGAAGACTATGCTAAAGCAAATAAGATTAACAATATTTCAGACATAAAACTCGTAGAAAATTCTGCAAAAGTAGGATTTTCATTAGAATTTAATGATAGAGAAGATGGTGGAATAGGTCTTAAAAATCTTTATCACTTAAATCTAAATGTTAAAACAATGGAACCAGCGTTAAAATATCAAGCAATTTTGAATGGTGATGTAAATATTATCGATGTATTCTCGACTGATAGTAAGATAATTACTAATAAACTTAAATTATTAAATGATGATAGACGTTTATTTCCACCGTATCAAGGGGCACCGATATTAAGAGAAGAAACTCTAAAAAAACATCCTGAACTTGAAAAAATCTTAAATAAACTTGCTGGAAAAATAACAGAAAAAGAAATGACTGAAATGAACTACAAAGTTGATGCAGACGGAAAATCTGCATATGACGTAGCAAAAGAATATCTACAAAAAGAAGGATTAATTAAAAAATAACGTAGTATCTTAGTTGAAAATAAAAATTCTCAAGCCTTATGGTTTGGGAATTTTTTTCTTTCTAACATTTCCTTTTTTATGTGATTTTTGATAAAATTATAGATGAAGAAAATTATAAATTTAAGAGATAAAAATAGTGATATAAAAATCTAATTTAGATGAAAATGATGAGATGAAGTAATAGCTAAAAGTATTTTATTTATAAGAAATTATATTAGTTGTATTCGTATATAGTTTTAAATTTTAGATAATAGTAAAAAATATACGGAATTTAAAAAGGAGAATAATTATGGATAATGAAATTAAATTATTTGAAGGAAATCAAATAAGATCAATTTGGGATAATGAAAGAGAAGAGTGGTATTTTAGTATTGTTGATATCATTGGAGTATTAACTGAAAGTGAAAATCCAAGGAAATACTGGAGCGTATTAAAAACAAGACTTAAAAAAGAAGGAAATGAACTGGCTACAATTTGTAGCCAGTTGAAATTGAAGGCAACAGACGGGAAGATGAGAAGTACTGACGTTGCGGATATGCAAGGTGTATTTCGTATAATTCAATCTATACCATCTCCAAAAGCAGAACCTTTTAAGATGTGGTTATCAGAGGTAGGTAAAGAAAGAATAGATGAAATTATAGATCCAGAATTAACTATTGATAGAGCATTGTCAACATATCTTCAAAAAGGTTATACGAGGGAA
This sequence comes from uncultured Gemella sp., assembly GCF_963519265.1. Taxonomy (GTDB): domain Bacteria; phylum Bacillota; class Bacilli; order Staphylococcales; family Gemellaceae; genus Gemella. The sequence continues at coordinate 5,884 of NZ_CAUQNQ010000054.1, forward strand.
TGGATTAATCAAAGATTACAAGCAATTCAGGTTAGGAGAGAATTAACAGATACTTGGCAAGACCATGGAGTAGAAGAGGGAAAAGAATATGCAATATTAACTAATGAAATTACTAAAGCATGGTCTGGTATGACAACAAGACAATATAAAGACTACAAGGGATTGAAGAAACAAAATTTAAGAGATAATATGACAACAACTGAAATTATCTTAAATATGTTAGCGGAAGCTGCAACAAAAGATATAGCTAATGCAACGCATCCGCAAGGTCTAGAAGAAAATAAAAAAGTTGCAAAAGATGGAGGTAGTATTGCTGGAAACGCAAGAAGAGAGATTGAAGAGAGAACAGGGAAACCAGTTATTACATCAAAAAATGCTATAGATTTTAGTAGATTAATATCAGATATAATTAAATCAGCAGAAGAAAATGAAAAGAGAAGTTAGTAATTACAATAAAATGTTGCCAATGAAATATAAATGGTATTAGCAAGATTTCTTCAATCTTTAGATGAGAAGAATGTAATTGATTCTATTCAAAGTACTTTTAAAAAATATGGGCACCTTACAGCAAGTGAATTAGTTACAATTACTCACAGAAAAGGAACTCCTTGGGATCATACAAATATAAATGATATTATTAATGATGGGGCTGACCCAAAAGTCCTAAATTTAAAAAAAGTGTATATGATAACTCATAGACGCAGTGGTTTATTGATATCTAAATTCGCTTTATGAAAGCTTTTTAGATATCTAATAAACTGTGCGGAGGTGACTCGACAAAATCTTGTTTCTACGAAATCACGATTTTTGAGTCACTCCCATGTAGAAAAATAAAAAAGGTTAACGAAACTAATTTTTTGTACAAGTTAGATTTCGTTAATCTTTTCTTTTTAACATTTCCTTTTTTATGTGATTTTTGATAAAATTAAAAGTAAGAGTTTTTAGCGAGGAATGTAGAAAGTAGGTGTAAATTTGCAAATTACAAATATAACAAAGCTAAAAGTTAAGTATAAAATTGAATTAGAAAATGGTAAACATTTTTATGTTTCTGAAGATACGATTATTAAATATGGACTTATAAAAAAAATAGATTTATCAAAAGAGCAACTAAAAGAAATTATTGCTCACGAAAGTGTTGAGAGTGCTTATAGTAAGGCAGTACATTATTTACAATTTGGTCTAAGAACTAAGCAGGACATAAGAGAATATCTTCAGAAAAAAGAGATTGCTAATAATGTTATTGATGAGGCAATAGAGAAGTTAATAGAAATCGGTTATTTGAATGATGACCACTATGTAGAAGCTGCGGTAACGGATTATTTCAACCTAAATCAAAAAGGACCGTATTGGATACAAAGAAAATTGTTAGAAAAGGGCTTGGATAAAGACGTTATTGAAGAAAATATTGCGAAGATTTGTACTGAAGAAGCAATGATAGAAATGCTTTATAAAATTATTGAGCACGAGTATAAAGTACGAAGAGAGACAAAAAATAAAAAAGTTCAAAAAATAACACAAAAACTTTATACAAATGGCTTTACATCTGATATAATAAGAAAGGTGTTTGACATATTTTTTGAAGACTATGAGGAAGAAGATGAAGATGATATATTAGATGAGCATTTTAGAAGGGCTTATCAGAGTTATAGTCGCAGATACGAAGGGTATGCACTTAAACAAAAGCTGATTGAAAAGCTAATAAGGGATGGTTTTTCGTATTATACAGCTAAAGACTACGTAGAAAAACAAGATTTGTAAAGGAAGAATAAAATGGATAAAAGAAACGAAAGGCAAAAGAAAATAAGGAACTTTTCTATAATTGCACATATTGACCACGGGAAATCGACTCTTGCGGACAGAATTTTAGAGAAAACAAAGGCGCTAGAACAACGTGAGATGAAAGCACAACTTCTTGACTCAATGGATATTGAGCGTGAAAGAGGTATTACGATTAAACTTAATGCAGTGCAATTACAATATACTGCTAAAAATGGAGAAGAGTATATTTTCCACTTAATCGATACACCAGGACACGTAGACTTCACATATGAAGTATCTCGTTCTTTAGCAGCATGTGAAGGGGCTATTTTAGTAGTTGATGCTGCTCAAGGTATTGAAGCCCAAACTTTAGCTAACGTATACTTAGCATTAGACAATAATTTAGAAATTATTCCAATTATTAACAAAATCGATTTACCTGCAGCAGATCCTGAAAAGGTTAAGACTGAGATTGAAGATGTAATTGGATTACCAACAGATGATATCGTACTTGCTTCTGCTAAAGCGGGTATTGGTATTGATGAAATCTTAGAACAAATCGTAGAATATATTCCAGCACCATCTGGAGATGCTGCTGAGCCACTACAAGCATTAATCTTTGACTCATTATACGATGCATACAGAGGAGTTATTGTTTCGGTTCGTATTAAGAATGGTACTGTAAAAGCTGGAGATAAGATTAAGATGATGGCTACTGGTGGTGTGTTCGAGGTTACTGAGGTTGGTATTCACACACCTAAGGAAAAAATCGTTGATGAACTTACTGCAGGTGATGTAGGATTTATCTGTGCATCTATTAAAAATGTAAGTGAAACTCGTGTGGGGGATACAATCACATTAGCGAATAATCCGGCTAAAGAAGCATTACCTGGATATAGAAAATTAAATCCAATGGTATTCTGTGGAT
>NZ_CAUQNQ010000055.1:0-8211 GCF_963519265.1 uncultured Gemella sp.
CAGCAACTATTTTTTCTCTAAATAACGCTGCTCCTCCACCTTTTATCGCATTAAAGTCTTTATCGATTTCATCTACACCATCGACAGCAAGATCAATATGATCGATTTCTTCTAATTCTTTAATAGTAAGACCCAAACTTTTAGCTAATTCCACAGTTTGAATAGAAGTTGATACCATTTCAACATTTAATCCTTCTTTTACTCTGTCAGCTAGTGTATGAACAAAATAGAATACGGTCGAACCTGTCCCTAAACCAACGATCATACCATCTTTTACATATTCTACAGCTTTTTTACCAACAACTTCTTTTAGATTCATTTCGGTTCCCCTCTTTATGTATATGTTACTTTAAAATTATTTATATTCTACTAATAGATATTTCTTCTTACCGCGTCTAAGTACTGTAAATCCATCTTCTAGTCTATCTTTAGCTTCTACAACATATTCTAAATCTGTAACTTTATCACCGTTCACATAAACAGCACCATTGTTTACATCTTCACGTGCTTGACGTTTTGATTGTACCAGTTTGCTCTCAACTAGGAAATCTACGATATTGTATTCTTTTTTCTCTAATTCAGATTTTGGCATACCTTTAACAGCTGCTTTTAATTCATCGTGAGTTAGTTCTTTAATGTTTCCTGAGAATAATGCTTTTGTAATGTTTAATGCACTTTCTAATGCTTTTTCACCATGAACAATTTTCACCATTTCTTCTGCTAATGCTTTTTGAGCAAGGCGTAAGTGTGGTTCTTTTTCTGAGCTTTCTCTTAACGCTTCAATTTTATCTTTTTCTAAGAATGTAAATTTCTTAAGAGCTGGTACTACTTCTGTATCCGCAGTGTTGAACCAGAATTGGTAGAATTCATACGGTGTCGTTTGTTCTGGATCTAACCATACTGCTCCACCTGTAGATTTACCAAATTTAGTTCCATCAGATTTAAGCATTAATGGAATAGTAAATCCATATGCCTCAACATCTCCACGAAGTTTTCTCATGATTTCTAGACCAGTAGTAATGTTACCCCATTGGTCTGAACCACCAATTTGTAATTTAACATTATGGTGTTCATTTAAGTATGCATAGTCAATACCTTGTAAAATAGTATAACTGAATTCTGTAAATGATAATCCGTTATCTAGACGGCTTGAAATTGAATCCTTCGCTAGTAAGTAGTTGATGTTTACTAATTTCCCATAATCACGTAAAAATTCGATCATAGAAAGTTTTCCTAACCAGTCACGGTTATTTACAAATTCGATATTGTCATCTCCACGGAAAATATTACGAAGTTGCGCTTCAAGACGACGAGCATTATCTTCAATTACCTCAAGGCTTTGTAATTGACGCTCTTCACTTCTTCCTGATGGGTCTCCGATAATACCAGTTCCTCCACCTACTAAAATAACAGGTTTATGCCCATGCTGTTGAAATCTTTTTAATGTTAAAAATGGTAGTAAATGACCAATGTGTAATGAGTTACCCGTTGGATCTGTACCACAGTAAATCGATACACTTTCTTTTTCTAATAATTCTTTTATTCCTTCTTCATCTGTTTGTTGATAAACTAAATCTCTATATTTTAAATCTTCTAATAATTTACTCATTGAAATACCTCCATAAGAATTTTAATACACTTATCTCAATTATATCATATTTTTTACTTTTTCTTTTATCTTTTTCTTATATTTTAAAAACAAACTAATAAATTCTTAAGGGAATTCCTGTAGAAAAAAACTAGATTCTATCATTAAAAACAACTAAATCTTCTGAACTTAACTTATAACTTAAGAATATGGGAGTGACTCTAAAATCGTGATTTCCTAAGAAACAAAATTTTGACAAGTCACTTCCCGCAGTGGTTTATTAGATATCTAAAAAACTTTCATAAAGTGAATTTAAATATCAATAAACCACTACAATCGTAAGTTCTCATATGAGTTTTTTCTAAAATTTAGGACTTTTTAGGAAATCATCTTACCCGAAAATTAACTATATATCCTCCACTCTCCTAGCATATAATTTAGTTTTTCCTGTAAAGTTATGGTATAATAGAGCTTATAGTATGCAATCTAAGGAGATTTCAATGAAAAACAAGAAGATACTAACTTCTATAACGCAATCCCTCCTTCTTTCAACTGGACTTCTACTTAGTCTAAGTGCGGGGCTTGCTATTGGTTATGTGGGTGGCTTAGTTAAAGATCAACCTGTCTTAACTCAAAAAGAAATGAAAGATCAAATTAATAATATTAGTCAAAACAGTGAGGTCTACTTCGGAAGTGGAGAAAAATTAGGTACTATTAATTCCGAACTAATTAGGAAAACTGTCTCTTATGAAGAATTAGGAGATAATGTTAAAAATGCGATAATCGCTAGTGAAGATTCAAACTTTTATTCAAACAGTGGTGTTGATATCTTCGCCGTTATACGCGCCTCTCTTAGTGAAGTAACAGGAGAGAAAACAACAGGTGGTAGTACTATAACTCAGCAATTAGTAAAAAACCAGCTTCTTGATAATTCAAGATCTTATGAAAGAAAGGCAAAAGAAATATTACTAGCACTTCGTGTAGATAGTCATTTTTCTAAAAATGAAATCCTTGAAAATTACCTAAATGTTGCCTCATTCGGGAAAAATAGTTTAGGGCAAAACATCAGTGGAATCGAAACTGCTGCACAGGGAGTTTTTGGTGTTCACTCTAAAGATTTAAATATAGCTCAAGCAGCTTATCTTATAGGATTTGTCCAATCACCATACAGATACACACCATTTGATTCAGCTGGAAATATCCGTCCTGATGAAGAACTTCAAACAGGGTTTGAAAGACAGCAATATGTATTAGAACGCATGCTTTCAAATGAGTTTATTACTAAAGAACAATTTGAAGAAGCAAAGAAATTCGATATTAAAGGTGCCTATACTAAACAAAAATATTCAGAATATACTGACTACCCTTATATTCGTGATGAGGTAACAAGTTCAGTTGCAGAGATATTAGCTGAGCAAACTGCTAAAAAAAATAATAGAGAAGAAGAATTTAAAAATAATTCTGACTACAGAAATGAACTAATCGAAAAAAGTAGAATTAAATTCATAACTGGTGGTTATAAAGTAAAAACTACACTTGATAAAAAACTTTACGATACTCTTCAAGAAACGAAAAAACAATTCGCTTCTTATCCAACGTACACTCAGGGTGGTGTTGTTTATCCATTAGAAATTGGAGCATCGGTCATTGAAAACAGTACTGGTAAAGTATTAGCGTTTATCGGTGGTATGGACTACAAAAAACAACAACTTAACCACGCTACAAGAACTCGTCGTTCACCAGGTTCTACAATCAAACCACTATTAGTTTATGGACCAGCTATCGATAAAGGTTACATTACTCCTAATTCAACAGTTTTAGATAAGAGATTTAACCACTATGGTTGGAAACCTGAGAACTATGACATGTCTCAACGAGGTTACCTTCCTGCTAGAGAAGCTTTAGCTAGATCTCTTAACTTACCTACTGTAAGGCTATACTCTGCGTTTTATAAAGAGGATCCTGTCACAAATTACCTAGAGAAAATGGGTGTTGAAGGCCTTACAGAAAGTGATAAAACTAACTTGGCTACTGCCATTGGTGGTATGACATATGGTCTATCTGTTACTGAGAATACTAGTGCCTTTTCTACTTTTGCAAATAAAGGTGAACACAAAAAGGCACATATTATCGAAGAAATCGAAAATAATAATGGAGAACTAATTTATAAAGCTGATTTCTCACCAGTTAAAGTATTCGAAGAATCTACAAGTTATCTAATCGTCGATATGCTTGGAGATGTAATCAATAAGAGTTATGGTTTATCTCATGATATGCCAAGTAAACTTAAATTCAATTCTAAAAACCTATTTGTAAAAACAGGGACTTCTGAGTACTATAACGACCTATGGGTGGTTGGTGGTTCTACAAAAATAACTGTTGGTCTATGGAATGGATACGATAGTCCGGCAAAAGTACCAAGTTATGACTATGCTCAAAGAAGCTGGATTGCAGTTATGAATGCTATTTATGCACTTGATAAAAACTTAATCTCTCCAGATACTGCCTTTAGTCGACCTAAATCAGTCGTTGACTCAAGTATTAACGGTTATAACAATGCAAAAGGTGGTACAAAAGATATAATTCCAAATGGCTTTAAAGAACTTTCTAAAGAAAAAACATTGGCGAAGTTTGGTTATAATATCGATAAGGGTATTTCATTTAGCGATCCTTCAAAAATCATTATTAAAGAAAAAGATGATAAAGATAAGGATAAAGATAAAGAACGAGATAAAAAAGAAGAGCGAGAAGATAGAGAAAGACGTACGGTAGTTATTACTGATTCATCATCAGAAAATTCAAGATATACAATTATTAACGAAGAAGACGAAGAATAACAAAAATGGGAGTGACTCGACAAAATTGTGATTTCTTAAGAAACAGAATTTTGTCGAGTCACTCCCACAAAGTTTATCAAATATCTAAAAAATTTTTATAAAACGAATTTAGATACCTATAAAACACTGCGTCTATAAGTTCTCATATAAATTTTAGGTTAGCCCCATTTTTTATTTACCACTTCTTACTCACCAAGAACGTCGTATAGAGCTGGAAGATCGTGTGCTTTAGCTATTTCTCCCCAATTTCCTACATCAGCCAGACCATCAGCATGAGTTACAGTATAAATAACTTTAGTTAATGTGTAAAACTCCTGTAATGGTTTTAATAAATTCTTAAGGTTTGATTTATTTACATCGCTCATCACTTTTTCATAAAGAGTTGTAGCAGCTTTACTATCAGTGCAATTTATTACATCATCAGGGATAATACCCGCATGCGCCAAGTACAACAAGTAATTATAAACAGCCTTAAAGGTCCTATATGAATCTGTTATTCCAACCTCACTAGAAGTTTTTACTCCTTTTTTATAAGAAAAATTACTTATCTGTTGTTGAATTGGACTTTTTATTTTTTCTACAAGTAAAGTTATAAATTCATCTGTTACCTGTTTTTGATTCTCCACAACATCATCTGGCGTGATATTTTTCTTCAATAATCTATTATAAAAATCACAAAAAATTTTATCTAATTCATACGTGTCTTCTTCTGTCAGATACTCTTCAGGTGCTACAAAATTCTTAATTAGTGCAGGAAATTCTATAGTTTTTCCTACATGAAATGTTCCTACCGTCATATTTAATGATTGAATAAAATCATTTTTTCTTACAAAATTATATATATGATGAGCATTTTTTGCATAATAATTAGAAGTGAATTCTTGGAGTTTATTAGTCGCCTCTAAATCTTTTTCTAAAAAATACTCCTGTAATTTTTTATTGTATTTCTTATCATATTTTCTTAGTTGTTTTAACTGTGGTAATGCTGTATTAAACGTATAAACTCGCTGGTATATTTTCTTAAGTAATTCTACGGTGATAGCTAAATGCCCACCTAGAGAATGTCCAGCTGCAACTTTATAGCATACATCAAAGTCTAGAATCTTTCTTTTTAAAAATTTATTAAAGTGACAGGCTGAATCAATCTGGCTAGTATTTTCACCAGAGACTATTCCTGTATAATTATAAAACCAATCACTAATATCTTCACTCTCACTACCCCTATATATAACAAGAAGTTCTTTAATTTCTGGTATATAAATTGCTGTAGCTTGAAATCCATTTTTCGTAATCTTTGGAATTGATATTCCACTATTGTATACTTCGACATCCTTGAATGCTTCTCCAGTAACATCTTTTATAATTCTTTTTATTTTATATTCTGCTGTACTCTGTTTCTTATTTCCTTTAATTAAATACTCATACTCTGTTAGTTTAGCTACGAGTAATGGATTATGGAAAAATCTTAACATAGTCAAATCACCTCTTTTATATAAAAATAATTATAACACATTTTATAGAGAATATAAAAATTCTATATCTTCTCAACTTATGAGAAAATATAGAATTTTATTTTTATTATACGTTAAATCTAAATAACATGATGTCGCCGTCTTTTACTTCGTATTCTTTACCTTCAAGACGAACACGACCAGCTTCTTTAGCTTTTGGCATACTTCCGTATTCAACTAAGTCATCATAACTTACAGTTTCAGCGCGGATAAATCCACGTTCGAAGTCAGAGTGGATAATTCCAGCACATTCAGGAGCTAACATACCTTTTTTGAATGTCCATGCACGTACTTCTTGCACACCAGCTGTGAAGTATGTTGCTAATCCTAGAAGACTGTAACTTGCTTTGATTAATTTATCTAATCCACTTTCATCGATTCCTAACTCTTCAAGGAACATTGCTTTTTCTTCATCTTCTAACGAAGCCATTTCTTCTTCGATTTTTGCACAAACTACGATTACTTGGCTTCCTTCACTTGCAGCAAATTCACGCACGCTTGCTACGTGTTTGTTAGAATCAACGTCTAGTAAATCATCTTCACTTACGTTAGCAACATAAAGCATAGGTTTCATCGTTAATAAATGTAATCCTTTTGCGATTTTTTGCTCTTCTTTATCTAATTCTAAAAGTCTAGCTGGTTTTTCTTCTTTAAGAATATCACGTACTTTAGAAAGTACTGCAAATTCTGCAACAGCATCTTTATCTTTTTGTTTTGCTTGTTTTTCAACACGTCCGATACGTTTTTCAACGCTTTCTAAGTCTGCTAAGATTAACTCTAAGTTAATAACTTCGATATCGTATAATGGATCTACTCCACCAGCAACGTGGGTAATGTTTTCATCTTCAAAACATCTAACAACTTGACAAATTGCATCTACTTCACGAATGTGACTTAAGAATTTATTTCCTAGTCCTTCTCCTTTAGATGCACCTTTTACGATACCAGCAATGTCTGTAAATTCGAATGATGTTGGTACTGTTTTTTTAGGTTCTACTAATTCTGTTAATTTATTTAATCTGTGGTCTGGTACCTCTACAATTCCTACGTTTGGATCAATTGTTGCGAAAGGATAGTTCGCCGCTAATGCTCCTGCTTTTGTAATTGCGTTAAAAAGTGTACTTTTTCCTACGTTTGGTAATCCTACTATTCCGGCTGTTAATGCCATAGTATTAATCACTCCTTTTCTTCATTAATTTCTTATATTACTTAGGCCTTGCCTACTCAACTTAACTATTATAACATAAAACACGAAACTTATCATTTAATATTATGCTATTTGAAAATATTTTGTTAATAATCATTAATTTTATCTATTGGTATATAAAAAGATACTAACTATTAAAAAAGTACGTACTTTACAAAAAATATTTTGATATGTAAAATATATTACGAGGATTGACCTAAAAGTCCTAAATTTTAAAAAAGTGTATACGATAACTCATAGACGCAGTGATTTATTGATATCTAAATTTACTTTTTAAAAGCTTTTTAGGTATCTAATAAACTGTGCGGGGGAGACTCGACAAAATCTTGTTTCTCTTAAGAAATCACGATTTTTGAGTCACTCTCTTTTAGTTTTTATTCGCTTATTTCCCTAGCTTTATGATATAATAAGAATATTATTTTATCAGAAGGAGGAACTATGCAAGATTTTATAGCACAATTTGGTAGCTTTGCACCTATAGTCTTTTTAATACTAGCATCTGTATTACCAATATTTTTATTCCCACCAGGGATATTCTCTGCAATTGGTGGTTATTTATTTGGTTTTACTCATGGTTTTATCCTTTCGATAATTTCATCGATAATCTATACTAGTGTGATGTTTCTTATCTCAAGATACTTCGCAAGTGACTACGTTGAAAAATACTTAGCTAAAAAACTATCGAAAAAACAATATGATACAATTTTCAATATAAGTGAAAATAAACTAACAATATTTCTAATAATCTATAGATTAATTCCTGTTCTTCCAAACAGTGTTATCTGTTACTCATATGGTCTAACTAGAATATCATTTAAAAAATATTTCATCGGTAATATTATAGGACTGATTCCTGGAAAAATGATTTGGCTACACTTTGGTACAACTCTAAACAATATCAGAAGCGTGGAATTCTTATACGGAATAATTATTGTTTTAGCTTTTGTCTTTATCAGTTCTAAAGTAGCAAAGCGATTTAATAAATAAACATAAAAGCTAGTGATTCTATTTAAAGATTCACTAGCTTTTTCATATTATGAATTTTTTTCAACTATTTTTTTAATTTTT
>NZ_CAUQNQ010000056.1:0-8193 GCF_963519265.1 uncultured Gemella sp.
GACTGGATCTTCAAGGAGGATTTGAGGTACTATACCAAGTAGAACCTCTTAAAGATGGTCAAACTATAGATGAGGCGGCTGTTAAGGCAACTGCTGACACTATTAGTAGACGTATTAATATACTTGGGGTAAGTGAACCGGTTATTACTGTTGAATCAGGAAATAGAATTCGTGTTGAACTTGCAGGGGTAAAAGACCAAGAAACAGCTCGTAAAGTATTATCAACGCAAGCGAACTTAACTATTCGTGATATTGAAGATAAGGTATTGTTAGATGGTTCTGATTTAGAAGAAAACGGAGCGTCTCAAGGGTTTGATCAAAATAATAAACCAGATGTAAACTTGAAATTAAAAGACGCTGATAAATTTGGTAATATTACTTCTGAAATTAGTAAACGTCCTCAAGGTCAAAACTTAATGGTTATTTGGATGGACTTCAATGAAGGAGATTCATTTAAGGCTGAAGCAGCTAAAGAGAAACCTAAATATGTTTCTGCACCACAAGTAGCTCAAACTATTAACTCTAAAGATGTTCAAATTACAGGGAACTTCACCGTAAAAGAAGCTAAAGAAATGGCAGCATTATTAAACTCTGGAGCTTTACCTGTAAAATTAACAGAGATTTACTCAAACTCTGTAGGAGCTCAATTTGGTGCCGATGCATTGCAACAAACAGTATTAGCAGGGGCTATAGCATTAGCAATTATTTGTTTATTCATGCTAGTTGTTTATCGTATACCTGGATTTGTAGCTAGTGTCATGATGGTTGCTTACGTATATATTACGGTAGTATTCTTCAACATGATATCAGGGGTACTTACACTTCCTGGTATTGCAGCTTTAATTCTTGGGGTAGGTATGGCAGTTGACGCTAATATCATTATGTACGAAAGAATTAAAGAAGAAGTGCGTGCTGGATATCCACTAAAAAAAGCATACTTAGATGGAGCTAAACAGTCGTTATGGACAATCTTTGACTCACAGTTTACTACAGTAATCGCTGCAATAGTACTATTTATCTTTGGTACAAGTAGTGTTAAAGGTTTTGCGACAATGTTACTATTATCAATATTAGTCAGCTTTATAACTGCGGTATTTGGTACTAGATTATTACTAAGTTTATTAGTAAATTCTAATATTTTTAATAATCACCCAGGGTACTTTGGTGTTAGTAAGAAGAGTATTCATGAAACTAAGTTTGGGATAAATTCACTTAACTTAAGTACTAAATTTGAATGGTTGAGCTTTACTAAGCACATGAAGAAATTCTTTGCTTTAAGTATTGCGATTATGATTGCAGGATCTGTGTCTTTAGGTATGTATAAATTGAACTTAGGGATTGACTTCTCTAGTGGTACACGTATTGATGTGGCTGCGAATACAGAATTATCAGTAGATAAGATTCAAGAAGATCTAAATGCTTTAAAAGTAAAAGAAGAAAAAATAGTTGTTTCACCAGATAAAAAACAAGCAACAGTACACTCTAAAGAGAGCTTTGCACAAGATAAATCGATAGAAATCAAAGAATACTTTGCTAAAAAATATGAAAAAGATGCTAACCTAAGCGTTGTATCTCCAGTAATTGGTAAAGAATTAGCTAAAAATGCATTATTCGCATTAATGTATGCTTCTATAGGTATTATCATCTATGTAGCATTCAGATTCGAATGGCGTATGGGGCTTACGAGTGTTATCGCCTTACTGCATGACGTATGTATAATTATTTTCATAGCGAGCTTATTAAGATTAGAAATAGATATTACATTCATCGCAGCGGTATTAACAATCGTAGGTTACTCAATTAACGATACTATCGTTACATTTGACCGTATTCGTGAACATATGCGTCATGAAAAAGTCTTAACAACTAAAGAACAAATTTATAAAGTAGTAGACGTATCGCTAAGACAAACATTAACTCGTTCTATTAATACAGTATTAACAGTTATAATCACGGTTATAGTTATGTTATTAGTAGGAAGTAGTTCAATTTACTCATTCAATGTGGCGTTACTTATTGGGTTAATCTTTGGTTTATATTCATCACTATTTATTGCAGCACAATTGTGGGCAGTATTAAAAGTACGTGAATTAAATAAAAAAGGAAAAATCGAAATTAACGTACGTCAATCTCCTAGAGAGAGAAAAGAAAACGATAAAGTTTTAGTATAGAAATATAAAGAAGATATAAAATTGAAAATACAGTTTTATATCTTCTTTCTCTTACGTTTTGTTAATAAAAAGATTACAATTAACGTGTTAAGTTTATAAAGGGGCTGACCCAAAAGTCCTAAATTTTAAAAAAAGTGTATATGATAACTCATAGACGCAGTGGTTTATTGATATCTAAATTCGCTTTATGAAAGCTTTTTAGATATCTAATAAACTGTGCGGGGGTGACTCAACAAAATCACGATTTTTGAGTCACTCTCATATATTTGATTATTAGTAAGTATATTAGAGGAGAGATTGTTTATGAAGATGATTACTATTCATCCAGGAATGTGGAAAAAAGATATGAGAAAATATGGATTTGAATCTTCTCAATTAGCAAGAAAGATAATATCAAATTATTTAGGTTGGGAGTATATTTATATATTGACAGCACCACAAGTCCGAGAAAATTAGAAAAATGGTTATGAAAATATGGGGTTTCAGAGTAGTGAGATAATCAATATATGTAATTATCAATCAGATATTGGTCGTGACGAATTAAGTGTATTACCTGAAGAGATATCTTTAAAATATCCTAATGCAAAAGTGAATCTAATTAATGGATTTGTAGCAAGTGTTGAAGACGCTGGAGAAATATTATATTTTACATCTGGTTTATATATGAGACAGAAAAAGAATGATGAGCTTGAATGGCATAATAAAGATGGCTCAGTAGTTCTTAAAGGTAGAAAATATGATATAAGCAAAGTTTTTCAAATGTATACAAAATTGAACTGATAAGATAAAAAAACAAAATAATAATTGTAAAAGTATAATATGGATTCTTCTTGTCTATAATATACTTTTATTTTATTATACGAAATTATACTGGCATTTCAGTTTATATTTGATTTTGATTATCTGTAATGGTATAATAGAAAAACTTGATAAATAAATAGATTTTCAATAAAATTGAATGAACAATTATGAAATAATTTATGGAGAGAAGGTAAAAAATGAAGAAACAAGGAAATGATAATATACAAAAATTTTCATTAAGAAAATATAAAGGTATTGGAGCAGCGTCTGTATTATTAGGGATGTTGTATCTAGGAGCTAGTCCAGTATTGGCAAAGCAAACTCTTATTCCATCTGATGGGAATTATTTAGATAAAATGGTGACATTGGAAAATAGTAAGGGTAGTTATAAAATTCCATATTCGCACTTTCATATTACTTCTTCTGTTGGGGATCATCCAGAAGATTATTCAAAAAGCAAGTTTGATTATGTGGAAAAAGAGATAAGAACACAAGGAGTGGATTCATTTCAAGATACAAAGACTACTTATATAACTAAAGATGGGATAGTATTAAAAAATGAAGAGAATATCGATATTCCAGTTGATGATAAAAAAGTTTCTAGTTCAACAATGTCATACAAAATAAGGGGGCGTTTTGGAAAACGATATGAAGGGAAGTTTTATAGTTTAAATGATGAAGTTGTTAACAAGATAAAAGAGTCCGATAAAACGATTTTCAAAGATGGAGAACAATTCCATAAAATTGACACAGTTGTAGAAAAAAACGAAGGAACTACTAAAGAAACGACTTTTAATGATATTACGGTTCATGCAAATCCTGCTAACTTGCATAATGAAGATGGTAGCATTCGTTATGATAAAATCAAAGAAGGAAGTCGAGTATGGTTAGTATCGGAGACTTCTGAAAATCATTATGAAAAATATGTTCTGGTAAATAAACCATCTACTGCAGATAATACTTGGGCTATAGAAACTTTTAAAAAGGGAGAAACACAAGCAAAAGAATTTACTATAGGTAATGTAACAAAAGATGGTGGTATCAAAGAAGGAGATACAATATTAGTTGTAGAGAAAAATGAATTTGTCGTTGAGGATTCTTCTGGTTCAGCTAATGAGGGAGCAGATCATATTTATCATAAAGAATTTAATGATACTACTTCATTAGAGGAAGGACTAGAGGAGATAAAATCGTTATCAGGTAGTGTATTTGAGGAGGGAAAATATCGTTGGGACACTCGTTTGTGGACTAATTATTTTAAAAAATGGGAAGATTTCCCTTGGAACAGTTATTTTGGGGTTCCTCTTGGACTTGTAGATACTGTGGATGAAAAGAATAGACCGGTTTCCTCAGTGGGAAGTATATTTAGAGGATTTATTCGTATAAAAGGGGAAGTTACAGAATATAATGATTTAAATCAATATATAAAGGTTTTAAATGAAAAGTTTGGAGAAAATACTATCCAATTTATTTGGGACGATAAACGAGATAAAATAGAACCAAAATTTCATGGTAATATAGAGGAATATAAAGATACTGAAAATTACGAGAGTGAGAAAACCTATATATCAAAATATAAGACAGCACAGAGTAACATACACTATGTAGATAAAGCCCCAGAAGGTTCTAATTTTGTAAGAAATATATTTGAAGTAGATGTTAGATTAATGAAAGGAAATAATCAAGAGACTAATAAAATGCATTTAGCATATGAAGTAGGTTATGAAGATTTTATGATACCGAATACCTATGTGCCTAGGACTCAGTATGGTGCAGGTCAAATGTATAGAGAGTACGAAAAAAATGGATATATATATAGGGTGTATGCTTCAATAAAAAATGATGTCTATTTTGTTGCTGACGGATACTATCAACGTTTTTATTATCATAATCTTTACCTTCCAACTCGCGCCTACCACATTAGTGATAAATTAACTAATATTAAAAACATATATGCTAAAGAAGAAACAGAAGTGGCTGAAAATAAAGGTAGTGTTATTGTTAAGTATGAATTAGCGGATGGAACTTCTCTTAAAGAAAGTGTAGATGTTGTTAAAGATGCAGTTGTATCGTCAACAGAAGAAAAATATTATCTAGATAAAGATAATCAAAAAGTAGTTGTAGGAACACCGATTTCAACAAATAAAGATGTTTCATATGATGTTTCAGCACTAAAACTACAAGAAATCACAAAAGATGGTAAAAAATATAAACTAGTAGGACTGAAAGCTGGTTCACCTGCGGAAACAGGAAAAGTTGCTTCAGTAACTACAGAAATTACCTATGTTTACAAACCATCTACAGCAGGAAATGTCTTTGAGAAATACATGATAGAAGGAACTACTACTGAAATAGCGATGGAGAAACAGTTAACGAAAGAAGTATCCATAGGAGATGTATACACTTCAACACCTCCAAAATTATACACGGTGATCCAAAAAGATGGAAAATCCTATATTTATAAAGGGCATCGCTCAACATCGGCACCTGAAACAGGAACGGTTGATGAAGGTGTGAAAACAATCATCTACGATTTTGTAGAATTGTTGACTGGAAAAGGTGAGCCAGAAGTTCAACCAGCATTGGAAGAGGAAGTTGTTTCTGAAAAAGATGAACCAGAAAAACAAGAAGAATTGAAGGATATTGAGAAATCTATTAAGTCTAACAAGTTACCAAATACAGGTAATAACTCAACAGAGACAATAGGTTTAGGTGTATTAAGTTTACTCGGTGCTGGAATTGTTAGAAGAAAAAAAGAAAATAAGGAAAACATATAATAATTATATATGTAGAATTATTGTATAAGACAAAATTAGGTCTAGAAAATTTAGATTCGTTATCTTGATTTATATAATAAAATCGGGTGATGGGAAAAATTTCCCGTTACCCGATTTATTTTCAATATTATTGATAGATACTTTAGCATAACCTATGCTAGCAAGTCTCTCCACCTCAAGATGAACCAGCTCCTGCTGTGCAACCATAACAATGCATACCGGTAACAATTCTACGTACACCTGTATGATTATCTACAAGTTGACTCACATGGTTAACTTTACCAGAGATTTTAAGTTTTTCAATGTAGTTAAAATCACAATCATATAAAGAACCGTCAGGACCAACAGAAATCATGTTTCTACACATAAGTCCTGGTAATGTTGCAGGGTTATATGCTTTATAAAGTTTATTCATATATCCTTCATATAAATCTTCTCTATATAAAAATTCAGAGAATCTTCCTATAGGATTGTTTGTTATTGCGAATAGGTTATTAAAGACAATTTCAAAATTGTCATATAGTTTTTTCTTATACGTTTTTTCTAGTGCTTCTTGTTTAGGAGGTAAAAATGCTCCATTAGGATTATAGACTAGGTTTAAGATAAGGTCTTCTTCTTTTCCGTAACCTAGTTCATTTAGTCTTCTTAGTACTTCTATTGACTTAGGAAAAACACCTTTTCCACGTTGCTTAGCTACGACTTTTTCGTTGTAGTAGGGTAGAGATGCCACTACTTGAACTTTTAATTCACGATATAATTCTGGTATATCTCTATAAGCTGGGACATCTAGGATAATTAGATTTGTTCTTACAATTATAGTTTTAGCGTACTTAGAAATCTCTTTTAAAAACCATCTGAAGTTTGGATTCATCTCAGGCGCACCACCTGTAATATCCATTGTTTTATATTTACCAACTTTGAATGCTTCAATTATCTGTTCAAAAGTTTCTCGAACCATATTATTTTTTCTTGTAGGTCCACCATCAACGTGACAGTGACTACATGTAATATTGCATAAACTACCTACGTTAATTTGCATAACTTCAGGAAATTCTTCAGTTAATAAATATTGTTTTTCCTCAACTTGGTCGAAAAATTTAGGAATATTTAACTTAGTCATATCAATACTAATTTGTTAATTTATCCGATAATTCTTTACTTTGAAGACCATGTACAAGAGTAATACCAGCTTTCATTGCTGCTGCAACGTGTATAGCTTCTGCTATTTGGTCTTGATCGCAGCCCTCTTCTAAACAAGTACTAGTATAAGCATCAATACAATAAGGACAAGCTTCGGCATGGGCTACAGCAAGTGCGATAAGTGCCTTCTCGCGGGTTGTTAGTTCACCTTCAGCCATAACATTACCGTAGTAATTCATAAAGTTTTTCCAATAATCAGGTGCGTCTTCACCAAATTTTCCTTCACCAAATTCTATTAAATGTTTCTTTTTAAAATAATCTGCCATATTTATTCTCTCCTTTAAAATTTGTACATAATTTTATTATATGTTAGTTTGCATAAATAATCAATGAAATTGCCCGATTTATGGGAGTGACTCAAAAATCGTGATTTCGGAGAAATCAATTTTGTCGAGTCACCACCGCACAGTTTATTAGATATCTAAAAAGCTTTTATAAAGCGAATTTAGATATCAATAAACCACTGCGTCTATGAGTTCTTATATGAACTTTGTTATATTTTAGTACTTTTGGGTTAGCCTCCCAACTAAAAAATAATTCTAAAAATCCTTAACTTTATTATCTTACGTCTTTATACATGTTTGCTATTTCTTCAACTGGCACACCGCGTCGATACATTTTCTGATATTGTTGCATCTGCCACATTGTTTTTACAGTATGATTTTTATATCTTCTCGTGGATGTCGTAATAGGGGAGTTAATTACTGTAATCTTATAACTTAACGCACTTAAATCTTCAGAGAGTTTATAATCTTCCATTAAAGGCATATCTCTATATCCTCCAACTTCGTCAAATACTTTCTTTGATAGAAATATCGCTTGATCGCCAAAAGCAAGGTTAGTAATACTTGCACGCATATTAGAAACAAGAGAATTTACCCACATAGGAAAGCTACTTGGGTAGAATCTAATCTTTAGACAACCGACCTCAGTGGGGCAAGAAAGTACTTTTTCTATTACATCTTTTTGAAGAACACTATCACAATGTACAAACCATAGGATATCACCTTTGGCAAGTTTTGCACCGTAATTCATCTGATTTGCTCGTCCTTTTTTATCCGATAAGTGATATGTGTAACCGAAATAAGAAAGTTCATCTAGGATTTCTTTTGTCTTATCTGTCGAACCTCCATCAACAAAAAGTACCTCATGTTCTTTTATATTATGCAAACAATACAGATTATAGACAAAATCACGTATTGTTTTTTCTTCGTTATAAATTGGCACAATAATAGTAATCATAA
>NZ_CAUQNQ010000057.1:0-7750 GCF_963519265.1 uncultured Gemella sp.
AAAATTACCGATATTCAAATAAGTACTTTATAGGAACTTTTACAGAGAGTGTGAGCAGGTGAAAGCACACAATGCAGATGATAAAGGAAAATGGTTTGAATGGTAAAAAAAGTGAGTTTAAAACACAAGCTTTTTTCGTAGGCGTTACGTTACAAACGCACACTTTATCGGATATATTCTAGATACATAGACGATGCAGTGGTAAAGTTCGTAGTTTACGAAAAAGTAAGGTGGTACCGTGAAATTAGTTTCGCCCTTATTCTCTTAGGAGAGTAAGGGTGATTTTTTTTACATAAAATTCGCAAAACCCAAAATAAATAGTAAAAACAAAAGGAGAAAATTATAAATGAAAAAACTATTATTTTTAGTAACAAGTTTTATACTTGGAATCGTATTAATTGGATGCTCAAGTGCATCAAAAACTGAGAAAAAAGGTATTGATGTTGATAAACTAGATCCAAGCAAACCAGTAACAGTTAAAGTAGGAGCTACTAACGTACCTCACGCAGTATTATTAGAGCACGTTGCTCCACAACTTGAAAAAGAAGGAATCAAATTAGACATCGTTACATACCAAGACTACTATGTACCAAACAAAACGTTAAACGATAAAGAAATCGACATTAACTACTTCCAACACGTACCATTCTTAAAAAATGCTATTAAAGAAAATGGATACAAAATTGAAGATGCTGGTGCAATTCACTTAGAGCCAATCGGATTATACTCTAAAAAAGTTAAAAACGTTAAAGACCTTAAAGAAGGTGCTAAAGTATTAGTAAGTAACAACAAATCTGAATGGGGACGCGTAATTAAATTATTAGCTTCTGAAGGATTAGTAAAAGTTAAAGATGGTGTAGACCCAGTAACAGCTACTTTCGATGATATTGCTGAAAACCCTAAAAAATTACAATTCAGCTATGAAAATGATCCAGCTTTAATGGTTAAATTCTATCAAAATGGTGAAGGTGACCTAGTTTCAATCAACGCTAACTTCGCCGTTGATGCAGGATTAAACGCAGCAACTGAGCCAGTATTAGTAGAAAAAGCTACAGACGACAACCCATACGCAAACATCATCGTTGTTCGTGAAGGTGACAAAGACAAACTTGTTGTTAAAAAACTTGTTGCAGCTTTAAAATCTGAAGATACTCAAAAATTCATTAAAGAAAAATGGAATGGAGCAGTATTACCTGTTAAATAATTTCATTAAAAATTTTTAAAAAAGGCAGTTCGAAAGAGCTGTCTTTTTTAGGTTATATAATAAATTCGAGGAATGGAAAAATTCCATCACCGGATTTCAATTTTTATATACAAAAAGACAAATATCGAGACTGTTTAAACAATGGTTGCCAGTAGAATTTAATTAGTTTACAGTTACCTAAAGTAGAGCTAGTGAAACGTATTGAGTAAGTGTATTCACTAGCTTTTTTATTTCCGCTTTTACATTGTATATTTAAAATAACCCCTTGTGGATACATTCTTATTAATTCATCTGTATTCACTATTTATTTGCTATCTAGAACGTTTTAAGAGCAAGAAACAACATCTATTAAGGAAACAAAACAAGAAACGGTAAACACGTTAAAAATATGTTGTATCATTCAATCATATAATATTTACACATAATACAAGAAGCGGTATAGATTGAAGTAAAATAATTTTCCCTAATTATATTCTATTGGTTCTAATATGTATAAATTCACCGTTATTTCCAGCACTAACGGCTTTTAAGAGATAGAAATGTACAATTACACCAAAATAAAATTAGAATGCTTATACACCGTTTAAAAACTTAATACATTTTAGTATGAAATTACTTGAAATAATAATTTGTATATTATATAATTGTACTACAAACGTAATACAAGAGAGAGGGGCTTTTATTATGAGTACATTAACAATAAGATTAAACGAAGAAGAAAAAACTATTTTTCAAAATGTAGCAGGATTATACGGTGGGAAATTATCAACAACTATTAAACAATTAGCATTAGAAAAATTAGAAGATGAATACGATTTGCAATTAATGAAAGAATATGAAGAACGTAAAGAAAGAAATGAAGTAGACTACGTTTCTTTCGAAGATATGAAAGAAGTGTTTGAAATATAATGTATAAAGTTGTTTTTGATAGAAGAATAGAAAAAGATTTAAAGAAACTAGATAAACAAACTAAAAGAACATTATACAACTGGATAGATAAAAATTTAAATGGTTGTATTAACCCTAGAGTAAAAGGAAAAGCACTACTACACGATAAAAAAGGATTTTGGCGTTATCGTATCGGTGATTATAGGTTATTAACAGAAATAGAAGATGATAAACTAGTTATAGTGGCGGTTTATTATAAACACCGTAGGGAAATTTACAATTAATAAGTAAAATCTGAACAAATGTTATTTCATTAGTTTAGATTTTATTTTTTTATACGAGCTATTCGATTTAATTTAAAATATTAGAATGAAATCAAGTGGAGATTAAAAAAGTTCTAGTAATTAAGATTAAGTCGAATAGTCCTTTTTATTACCTTTAAATACGGTATTTAATTTATAAGTGCTCTAGTACCTTGATACACTTGACTTTTAAAAAATACTCTCTATAAAGGTTAGAATAAAAGGAAAAATCATATAAAAACTAATGTTATCATTAGAAAAAATAGCTTTCATGGAGTATAATTAAGGTAGAATTATCAGGGAGTTGTGAAAAATTAAATAAAGCATGAAAAAATAATAAATAGGGAGGTTTCCAACATGGAAAACATAAGACATAAAGACGCACGACCAATGATGGATTTAATGGCGAAAAAAATATTTAGCGATACAGAAATAACCGCGGAATTTATTCGTGATATTTTAGAATTACCGGTCAAAAGTGTGAAAATATTAGATGGAACGCAAATACATGTAACAACTAGTAAGATTTTACCAAATTTCACAACACAAGTAGATGTACTTGCGGAATTAAATGATAAAACACAAGTCGTCATAGAAATACAAGTAGCTATGCAGGTTGATTTTATAAAAAGATTGTGGTTATACATCTGTGAACAAGTATCGCAAAACTTAGATGAGTATAAAAAAGATGGAATAGACACACACTATTTATCTCGAGAATTAATTCCGGTCTACGCCGTAGCGATAACAGAAGAAAACTATTTCGAAGATGACAGAGCAATTCACAATTTTAGTCTAAGAGATAGTGAAACAAAAGAAGAATTGAAAGTCAGAGTAAAAGGAATAGAAGAGAAAAGAAATCTAGTGCAAATAGCATTTTTAGAATTGAAAAAATACAAACCAGAGATGAACGCAAGTTATAATAAAGTACGCTGGATGGAATTATTTGGGAACAAACCATTTACACATCAACCAGGGAACATAATAACGAAGGCAGATAGAATACTAGATGTAAAAGAGTGGAACAAGGAGGATAAAGCTATGTTTGATGAATACATAAGAGCTTGGGATGGTTGGAATGCGCATCTAGCGTATGTAAAAGAAGCGCAAGAGCAGGCGAAAGAACAAGGGATTGAACAAGGTATTGAGCGAGGAATTGGGTTAGGAATAGCACAAGAAAGAGAAAAAACAATAAATATGCTCGCAGGTTTAGTAAATAAAGGTGTGATAACAAAAGAATATGCGTGTGAAGAACTAGGGGTATCTGAGAAAGAATTCGAAAAATATCTATAGTTGAAGTAATTGTGATCTAGATTGCAAAAAAGTAACAAATAAATATTAATATTGACATCCAAATTCGCATTAAAAAGCTTTTTGGATGTCTAATATATTATGTGGGGGTGACTCGACAAAATAAATTTTTTGAAATTGTGATTTTCTACTAACTTCTAAAGTTTTGATTTAACAGCTTTTACATTTTCATCAATGAAATTTATTTTTTATTTTTAAGTCTTTTTCTGAGATAGAGAGAAGAAGATGCACATAGAATAGAGGAAAGATTTTATGCAATGCGCTCTGCATCATCGTGAAATTATATAGAGCAGATTTAATGAAAAGCCAGTCTTAAAGATGAATTTAAAGAAAAATAGTAGATGTCTACATAGAGCGAATAAAGTCTTAAATACTTAATAGAAACTGTTCACAAACTCCCTTAATATGTTTGTGTAATCTATACGCGCTAGCTAGTGATATGCCCAAAGAAATAGCAGTTTGCTTAATATTTAACGTCTTTATATATTCTTCGAAATAATTCCATTCAGCTGATTTTAATGTATTTTTTAGATAGCTAATAAGCTCAATATACAACAAATCATAATCATTGCTGATAACATCAGAATTATTGTCAAAAATATCCAAAGGAACGCTTTTGTGCCTATTTCTTCTGCGAATTTCGTCGATTAGTTTTCTTTTTATGGTAGTAAAAGCGAATCGATCAAAATCCTTAGGGCTTATTCCCCCGTCTTGAAGAATAAGGAAACTAACAAGAAGCCCCTCCATTCCAAAACTATAAAACTCACTATGAAGCTGTTGAGGGATATTTACCTTGTATAGCGCCCTCTTAATAAGGAACTTTTTAACTTCTAATAACTCGTAAAATCTTTGAGTGTCGTCTTCGTTTAATTCTGTAAAAGTCTTCATTATAATGGTCCTCCTATATCTTCCCTCTATGTAGAACATCTCCTAATAAGGACAAACTTTATTATTAAAAATGTAAAAAAATGGCTGATATAAAATATGGAAATCATTAAAATATTAATAATAAATTGAATTGGAAATTCTAGATTAAACATAGACTATAAATCCTTAAGAATTTTTATCAAAATAATCTTCGAAAATAAAAATTTTATAATAACAATAATTTACTAGTATATGAAAAAAATTAAAATTTATAGCTAGGCACCCACTCTTACAAAAGATAAAAAAACCCCCTCATTATTATAAGTGAAAAAAACAGTTTTTTGTCACAAAATCTTTAAAATTTTATCTAGTAATACTATCAAAAAAATCCTCTTCGTATTCTTTTAACAAAATAGCTAATTTTTTCAGCAATGCTTCTTTATGTCGTTTAACTTTTGTAGGGTGATTAAGATTATTTTGCATAGCTCCTCGAAGTGAAGAATTCTTAGCGTATAGCTTATATAAAAGTAGTTGATCATCTACAGATAGAGTAGCTAAAGCATCATATAATGCGGCATACAGCTCTTCTTTAATAACCGTTACAGTAGATGATGCGGAACAATCCTTGATTCGGCTCTCCCCAGTATTGTTTTCAGAAGAATAATTCTCATAATAAACTAAACCACATTCTTTAAATTTTCTAGTAACATAGTTTGTGCGATTTTGAATAGAATTTATCTGGGAATAAACCTCTTTACTAACAGGAACTTTTATATTGTCTTTTGTTTTTAAGTAATTCATAAGTATACTCATCCTATTGTATATCTGTAAGAGTGGGAGAGAGGGGGATATTGATTATACATACTTATATAAAAACTGTAAAGAGGACACTTAAAATAAGAAGTAAAAGTAATATATGTATATACAAAAAAATTACAAAATTAAAATGAAAATAAGAAAACAAACAAATTTCAAACTGAAAATAAATGGAGCTTAACGACAAATAAATTTTAAATAAAAAATAAGAGCTGGCTAATAATAAACTATGTCTGGAGACAAAATATTAAAGTTAGTTTAAAAAATAAAGAGTATGTGGGAGTGACTTAAAAATTGTGCTTTCGAAGAAACTAGATTTTGTCGAGTCCCCTCGCACGGTTTATTAGATATCAAAAAAGTATTTATAAAGCGAATTTAGATGTCAGCAAACCACTGTGTCTATGAATTTTTATATAAACCTTGTTAAAATTTAGGATTTTTGGCCCCCCTGATACATAACAGCATTTTAGGGTGCAGCTCTTATTAGGTGATAGTTGGGAATTGATATTTTTTGTTTGGAAGTGAGTTTTAGTGCAGTTATTAAAGTTGTTTGAAAGGTGTGACAATCGAATTTATTTTCACATGAGTATAATTTTTAAATGTTAGTTATGAATATTCAATTATTATTTTAGTTTTAGATAAAAAAATTCCTCGTTTGAAGGTTTGCAAGAAAAAAACTTTTTTTGAAAAAATGTGATATAAAAACACTTACACAACTGATGTTATAGCAAATTAGTAAACTAGAAAATCCTACTTAAAATATACTTAAAATGAAATTTTTTTATAATCTTAAAAATAAGAATAATTATATAAAAAAATCACGGTTTCCATAATGTTTTTTTTTTTTTTTGATATAGAAAAGCTTTGTTGATAAGGGTTTTGTGGAATCCCTTAATATTAAAGTAACTTAAAAGATCGTTATATTTTCCATTTTTTATTTTTTTGACACCTTTTTTTATGGGTTAAAACGTTGATAAATACAAGTTTTCAGTTGATTTAAGGTTTGTAGTGTATTATAATTATTATGTTTAGGATTGTTGAAAAGTATATACTAGGTATTTATGTATATATAGCCTAAATATCTAGATGTATTTATGTAACATCTAATACCAAAAAATAACCGAAAAATATAAAGGAGATTCAGATACACATATGAGATATGAATATAAAGACGGCGAAAAGATGACGCGTTTCTCAATAAGAAAATATCACTTTGGTGCTGCCAGTGTGGCTGTGGCATCACTTATTTTCTTTGGTGGTGGAATGTCGGCTAAGGCAGAAAATGTTCCTGTATCACATGATACCCAAAATAGTGGGAACGCCGCAAATGCCAGCGGGGATTCTGGAAAATAAGCAACAGCTAATAATAAGCCTATTACAGTTGACGTACCACAAGCTGCATTACCAACTGCAAAAGTAGATAAAGCAGATTTAAACAAACTAACGATTAATTTAGATGCATTAGTTAGAGCTACAGAAAAAGAGAAAATAAGCAGTATTTCTAAAGAACTTAATAAAGTTTTAGCTGACGCTAAAGAATTATTAGAAAAAGAAAACGCAACAGCAGAAGAAGTTAAGACGCAAGTAGAAGAATTAAAAAAAGCTACTGAAAAATTAAACGCAACTGTTGCTGAAGCTGACAAAAAAGCTGCTGAACAAAAGAAAGCAGAAGAAGCTAACCGATCAGGAACAGATCGCAGTGCGACGACAGAAACTTCGAATAGAGAAGCAAACGAAGGAAGTGCTACTCCTAAAAAACGTGGTAAAAAAGGAAGAACTACAGAAGTTCAGCCAGAAGCTAGCACAAGCGAAACTCCAAAAGTAGAAGCTGCGACTTCTAACAAAGAAACTGCACCAAAAGCATTACCAACGTACACAAACGGTGCGGACAATTATAAATTAGCAGAAGAAATGCACAATATCGTTACGTATCTTAGAAAAAATGGTGCAGATGCTGCTAAGGTAGCTGTAATCAAAGCTAACTACGATAAGTTAAACGAAAAACTAGGACTAACTGACGAAAATGGAGTATTGTCTGAAGAAGATTTCAATAAAGCATTAGCAGACCTTAAACAAGCTCGTGACTTTACTGAAGGCTTCTTAGCTAATAAAGATAATGGTGGTAAAACAGAACTACCTAAACCTGAAGCGATACTGAATCGTCAAAAACGTGCAAGTACAGCTCATTATAACGTTGCTAAAGAGTACTACTATGAAGATGGTACAAAAGGATCATCTCCATACGATAAATACACGTATTTATTCCACACATTTACAGAGAGCTTAGTAGCTAATAACGCTAATCACTCTCCTGTAAGAGATATTAAACGTTTAGTATACGAAGAGGTAACCGAAGTTGATG
>NZ_CAUQNQ010000058.1:0-7740 GCF_963519265.1 uncultured Gemella sp.
AAGACGAAAAAGGAAATACAACACATGTATACCGTCAAGTCGTAACAAGTTATGTAGATGAAGAAGGAAAAGAAATCAACCCTTCAGACAAAGGAACGAAGGATAAGAAAGATATTCCAGAGTACACGTTCAAAGAAACGAAGAAAGACGAAAAAGGAAATACAATCCACGTATATCGTCAAGTCGTAACAAGTTATGTAGATGAAGAAGGAAAAGAAATCACCCCTTCAGACAAAGGAACGAAGGCTAAAAAAGAAATTTCTGGATATACGTTTAAAGAAACGAAGAAAGATAAAGATGGAAATACAGTTCACGTATATCGTCAAAATCCAAAACCAGTTGAACCAACGAAACCAGTTGAACCAACGAAACCAGTTGAACCAACGAAACCGGTTGATCCAACGAAACCAGTTGAACCAACAAAACCAACGGAAGCAAAAACACCTCAAACAGAAGAAGGGGTTCAAAAAGTTCCAACAAAACGCTTGGCAAATACAGGAACAACTGAGAATAACACTGGTTTAGCAGGTTTAGGATTAGCATTATTTGGTGGATTATTGGCAGTTGCGAAACGCCGTAAAAATAAATAGAGAGATTTAGATAAATATCTTTATTTAAATACATGAAATTCTAGGTAGTATCTTTATATTACCTAGAATTTTCATTTTGTTAAAACAACAGAGCTTTTGTATTAGTCTATTTATACGACCAAAATTTATAGAAAATTTTTTGGAACTGAGTATAGTTTTAGAGTTTTAAAAGTTCAAGTGGAAGTAAGTGAGATATTTGTCCATGATAAAAGAGAATTAATAGACATTTCTGACGAAATAGCTTTTGAGATAACACGTTAAGGATAATCCGTGTATAATGAGTAGTTTATGACTGTAATTATCAAAGATACACCTACGATTTTTCTATTTTATGAGTGAATATTAGGTTGGAATTATCAAAACTATGATTTTCCTATTTATCTCTTTGTATTAAAATTTATAATAATATTTTAAAAAAATTTTAAATTTTTTGAATTTTGTTATGTTAATTTTAAGTAGAATGTAGTAGAATATATAGAAGAGATGTTTTATGTCTCTTGATATATGAATGTATTATTATTAAAGCGTTATTAATAATTTTATATTTTAAATTAAATAATAAAAGGAGTGATTTTTATGTTGAAAAAAGTTTTAATTATTATTTCCTTTTTTCTAGGAATAACAGTAGGAACACTATCAACTAGTGCATTGATATATTATAATATTTTTGCATCATTGAGTGAGACGATGTTAAGACTTATTGTTACAATTGGAACTACAGTAGTTTTTGTATTAGTGTCTTTATTATTTTCAGATAAATTTGTAGCAATGTTAAAAAGAATCGAAGATCGTCTTACAAATACACCAATACAAAAAATTGTATTTACTACAATTGGACTAATTCTTGGTCTGCTTTTAGCTAGTTTACTATCATCAGGGGTTGATGTAATAGCAGGTGCAGGAATAATGGGAAGAATTATTTCAGCTGTAATATACATCGTTTTTGGATATTTGGGATTGGTATTAGGATATAGACGTGAAGGAGAATTTCTAAATATCTTTACGGCGTTTAAATTTGGAAACAAACCTAAAGAAAAAGAGCAAAAAGTTACTACAAAGAAAGTTTTAGCGAAGGTCGTTGATACGAGTGCATTAATTGATTCACGTATTCAAGATGTTGCTAAAACTGGATTTTTAGAAGGTAAAATTATTGTACCAGAGTTTGTTTTAAAAGAATTACAGCTGATTTCTGATTCTGAAGATCCATTAAAACGAGCAAAAGGTCGTCTAGGCTTAGATTGTGTTGAACATCTTCAAAAAATGAAAGAGATTGATCTTGAAATTGATAATAAGTTTAAATATAACGAGCACAAAGGTGTAGATAACTTATTAATAGACTATGCTCTGAAATATAAATGTGCTATTATAACAACCGATTATAATCTTAACAAACTTGCGACTTTGCAAGCTATTAAAGTACTTAATGTGAATGATTTAAGCAATGCTGTTAAGCCGATGTTAACAACAGGTGAAAGACTTAAAGTACAAGTATTAAGAGAAGGTAAGGAAAATAATCAAGGTGTTGCTTATACAGAAGACGGAACAATGATTGTCGTTGAAAATGGTAAACGTTCAGTTGGTAAAACTGTTGAAGTTGAGGTTCAAAGTGTCTTACAAACATCTTCGGGTAGAATTATCTTCACTAAGATTGTTTAATAAATTTGCTTTTTTTAAAAAAATGTGTTAATATAAAGTGTATTGTATTAACGAATGATTATTTTAGGAGGAGAGTATGCACACTTTTTTAATGACAATGGCAATAGTGAGCAGTATTCTGTTAATTGTAGTAGTTTTATTACAAGAAAGTAAATCTGGAGGATTATCTGGATTAACTGGTGGAGCAGAAGAACTGTTTGGAAAACAAAAAGTAAGAGGTGCTGAATTAGTTTTACAAAGAATTACAGTAGTACTAGGACTAATATTTTTTATATCACTAGTGTGTCTTACTTGGTTAAAATTATAAACTAGACATAAAAACCTAAAATGTAAATTCATTTTAGGTTTATTTTTATAGAAATAATTATGTGTTGTATAATCTAAATTAAGGAGGATTATATGTTAGAAAGAATTGAAAAAATATTTAGAGAAGAAAAAGTATTAAGTATAGAAGATTTAAAAGAAAAGTTAGACATTGAATCAGCGAAAGAGTTTGTTGAATTAGTAAAAAATGTTGGTAAGCTAGAGAGAAAATTAGTCGTTACTCAACTACCTAACGAGAACTTTCTTTATGTGAAAGAACCGCTAGAAATTGAAGGGGTTATTAGATTACATCAAAAAGGATTTGCTTTTGTATATTCTGCAGATTTAGGAATAGAGGTATACATTCCTAAAGGTTTCACACAAAGTGCTATGACAGGTGATGTCGTATTAGTGAAAGTAGATAGTGTATATAAGGATGACCGTAACCTTGAAGGAATAGTCCAAAAAGTATTAGAAAGAAATACTAAGTATACAGTTGGTACGTTAACTAATGCTAAGTTTTTCTCTTTTGTTAAGAGTGATGATAAAAATATTGTAAAATATATAAAAATAACGAATGCTAAAAACTTTAATTTAGTTGATGGCAGTAAGGTACTAGTTGAAATTACAGATTATTCAAAGGTTAGCTTTGAAGATCATAAAGGAATTATCATAAAATCAATAGGTCATAAGGATGACCCTGGCGTAGATATTCTTTCAGTAATTTATAAACATAATATCCCAAATGAATTTCCTCAAGAGGTGCTTGAACAAACTGAAAAAATAAGTGATGAAATAAAACTTGAAGATAAATATAGAGACTGTACTAATGAAATGGTGGTTACTATTGATGGTGATGATGCTAAAGATTTAGACGATGCTATTTCAGTAGTAAAAACTAAAAAAGGTTATAGATTAAAAGTATTCATAGCTGATGTTAGTAGGTATGTAACTGAAGATAGTCCATTAGATAAAGAGGCAGCCAATAGAGGGTGTAGTGTTTATTTAGCTGATAGAGTAGTACCGATGTTACCTAGAAAATTATCTAATAACATTTGTTCGTTAAATCCTCATGTATTACGCTATACAATATGTTGTGATATCGATTTTAATAGTAAGGGGTACCCTGAAAGTTATGATATTTATCCAGCTGTAATAAAATCTAAAGGAAGATTGACTTATAAAAAAGTTAATGAAGTCTATGCAGAAAACCAAGAAACATTAGAAGAATATAGAGAATATGTACCTATGCTGAAGATAGCACTAGAATTATCAACAAAAATTCGTGCTAATAGAGAAACAAGAGGTGCTATTGATTTTGATAAACCGGAATCAAAAGTAGTGGTTGATGAAAATGGAGAGGTTTTAGATATTGTTCTTCGTGAAAGAGGTATATCAGAAAGACTTATTGAGGATTTTATGTTAAGTGCTAATGAAGTAATAGGAGAGCATTTCTACTGGATGCAAGTTCCTTTTATTTATCGTATTCACGAAGAGCCTAAAATGGAAAAATTAAGACAGTTCTTTGATATCGCGGCAAGTCTTGGTTATAGAACAAAAGGGAAAATTGAAGAGATTGAACCTTATATGTTAGCAAATATGCTTAGAAAATTTAAAGGAGAAGTTGTAGAAACTATGCTTTCAACAATTCTTCTTAGAACTATGAATCAAGCTAGATATTCAATAAATAATATAGGACACTTTGCACTTGCTACGAAGTATTATACACATTTTACATCACCAATCAGACGTTATCCAGATTTATTGGTACACAGAATGATTAGAACATACTTATTTAATGGAGATGTATCTGATCAAGCTATAGATAATTTCATTACTAGATTACCTGATTTGGCTGAAAGTTCATCTGAATATGAAAAACGAGCGGTTGATTGCGAACGTGAAGTTGATAGAATGAAAAAATGTGAGTACATGTTAAAATATCAAGAACAAACATTTAGAGGAATTATATCTAGTGTTACCAACTTTGGGGTATTTATAACTCTTGAAAGAAGTAATATTGAAGGATTAGTTCACATTAAAGCGATGAATGATGATTATTACACATATGATCAAAAGAATATGATATTAATTGGCCGTAGAAAGAAAAAAGTTTATAGGCTTGGTGATGAAGTAATTGTTAAAGTAGCAAATGTTGATTTGGAAAATCAAGAGATAGATTTTAAAATACTTAAACACAAATCATTAATTAGTAAAAAATAGAGGATAAGAATATGGATAAAGAAATTAAAGTAATAGCTCAAAATAAAAAAGCTAATCATGATTATTTTATAGAAGAAACATATGAAGCAGGATTAGTTTTAACTGGTACAGAAATTAAATCTATTAGAAGAGGGAGAATTAATTTAAAAGATTCATATTGTCAAACGAGATTAGGGGAAATGTTTGTTTATAATATGCATATTTCTCATTTCGAAGAGGGGAATAGATTTAATCATGAACCATTAAGAGTAAGAAAATTATTATTAAAGAAAAAACAAATTGCTTCATTAACTAATGTACAAAATGAAATTGGTATGAGTATAGTTCCTTTGAAACTTTATATCAAAAACGGCTATGCGAAGCTATTAATCGGTGTTGCAAAAGGTAAGAAAAACTATGACAAACGTCATGTATTGAAACAAAAAGAAGCTAATAAAGAGATTAATAGAGTGTTGAAAAACAAGCAGAAATATTAAGTAAACTAAATATTATTTTATTTGATATTTTAAAAGTATATCGTATTAATATTAATTACGATATGCTTTTTTTTTATAATCTGTATAAAAGTGTAGGAGAAGTGAAGGAGAATTTTTAGGGAATATTTTTTTGATGTAGATTTTTATAACTGTTATAAAAAAAGTTAGGAAAAATTTTCAAAAAAATATAGACTTTTTACATTGATATAAAAGGATTTTTTAAGAATGTTGTAAAAATAACTAAAAAAACGCTTTACTTTTGAATGAAAGCGTGCTACAATATTAAATGTAATCAAGGAAATCATTAAATAAATACTATCAAATATATCGTGTAAGCAGTAAAAAATAGAACAGATAAAAATCTGTTATATATCTGATTAGACAAACAGGAAGGTTTTATTCTAAAATAAAATAAAGATGAATTATTACAATATTTGATTTTTAGTTAATATATAACTTTGTTATTTATAATAATAGATTTTCACAAACCTAACAAAATATATTTATACAAAGGAGAAGTGTATTTATGGAAAAATTCACTCAGTTATTACAGCCAGTGGCTGATAATCTATATGTTTCTGCACTTGTTGCACTAATTCCAATTGTGTTTTATCTAGTAACACTTGCAGGATTAAAAGTTAAAGGTTGGTTAACAGGTTTACTAACTTTAATATTAGCGATTGTAATTGCATGTATATTCTTTAAAATGCCGTTCCACTTCGCAGCATTCTCAACATTCCAAGGAATGGTTTATGGTGCAATGCCTATCGGTTGGATTATTTTAACATCAGTGTTCTTATACAAAATGACTGTTAAAACAGGTCACTTCGGTATCATCAGAGACAGTATTACATCATTAACTGATGACCGTCGTCTTCAAGCATTAATCATTGCTTTCTCATTCGGGGCTTTCTTAGAAGGAGCAGCAGGTTTTGGAGCGCCAGTAGCAATCACAGCTTCATTATTAGTAGGTTTAGGATTTAAACCACTTTATGCAGCAGGTGTTTGTATGATAGCTAATACTGCACCAGTAGCATTCGGGGCTGTAGGAGCACCGGTTACAGCGATGGACGGATTAGCAACTTATGCTAACGGATCACCAATCGCAGCAGCGGAAATCGCAGCGATGATCGGACGTCAATTACCTCTAGTGTCTATCTTCATTCCTTTCTACTTAGTATTAATCATGGCTGGATTCAAGAAAACATTAGAAGTATGGCCTGCATTATTAGTATCAGGTGGATCATTTGCAATTGCACAGTTCGTAAGTTCTAACTTCATGGGAGAACAATTACCTGACATTCTTTCATCATTAGTTTCATTAGTGTCAATAGTTATCTTACTTCAATTCTGGAAACCAAAAACTACTTGGAGATTTGCTGATGAAAAAGAAGTTGATAAAGATGCAGAAGTTACTCCAAAACACAGTTTAAAAGAAGTACTAGTTGCATGGTCACCATTTGTTGTATTAACACTTATCATTTTCATCTGGACAATGAAATCTTCTAAAGCATTCTTCAAAACACTTGCTTTAAATCCGAAGGTACCATTTATCCACAATAATATTATTAGTTCTGTATCAGGAAAAGAAATTGCAGCAGTATTCAAACTTGACCTAGTAGGATCAATCGGTACAGCAATTTTAGTAGCAGCGCTAATCTCTAAGTTTATTATTAAAATTAGTTGGAAAGATGCAGGTGCAACTTTTATTCAAACATTTAATGAAGTTAAAATTGCATTGTTAACAATCTGTTTCGTAGTAGGATTTGCATACATCATGAATGCATCAGGTATGTCTAATACTCTAGGATACGCGCTAGCAGCAACAGGTGGAGCATTTAAATTCCTATCACCAGCTCTTGGATGGATTGGAGTGTTCATTACTGGTTCTGATACATCAGCTAACTTACTATTTGCTAAATTACAACAAGTTACAGCTAGCCAAGTAGGAATGGATCCATTATTAGCGGTAGCAGCTAACGCATCTGGAGGAGTAGTAGGTAAAATGATTTCTCCACAATCTATCGCAGTAGCAGCTGCAGCGGTTGGGCTAGTAGGTAGAGAATCAGACTTACTGAAATTCACAGTTAAACACAGTTTCATCCTGTTAATAATTGTGTGTGCTATCATCGCACTTCAATCAACAGGAGTACTTGGATGGATGATTCCAGTACACCCATAATAAAGAAAAATATTAAGGGAGATCGAGGTATACTCGATCTTCTTTTCTTTGTTTAAGATGAGATAGAGAAAATACCGACTTTCCAAGGTTTAATTTCATGTTCTCTTAAAATATTGAAAGTGCTTTGTAAATTAACAAAAATAAAAATATTTCAAAATAAGGTGTTTTCACTAGTATATTTGTTTACAATAAAGGAAAATAGTGGTATTATTGATAAGTTAGATTAAATATTATATGAATTAAACATTTGATATATTTTATAAAGTAAGAACAAGGAGAAAAAAATGTCAGTACAATTAAGAGATGATGT
>NZ_CAUQNQ010000059.1:0-7660 GCF_963519265.1 uncultured Gemella sp.
CTTTATTTGTTGGCAGATAAACGCATGATGAACATTATTTTTGCTTATAAATGACTGTAATCATAACTTTCAGAGTTATAATTACAGCGGATTTAAATATTTGTTACTGGTATCTCTTTTGAATTTTTTAATCCCAAAGGTTTGAGGTGTCACTATATTTAATAAGAGAAATCAGTAACTAGAAAGGGATTAAACAATTATGTCTGATTGGAAAAAACCTATTTACGAATCACTAAGTACAGAAGGTAATCCAGCTGGGGATATCTTGCGTGAACTTAGCGATAGCGAGATGGATCAAACTATGGCTGGCGGAACAGCTAGATCTTATTGTGCATGTTATTCAGGAGAGAATTCTTGTGGTCGTGGTTGTACTATCACCACAGAGTGTCCTTTCTTAACATTCATTTGTTGTTAATAGATTAATTCTATTGAATCTTTGGGATAGGTGACACCTAAAAGTAGGATGTCACCTGTTGTTTTATATTTAGGAGTTGAAAATGAATCGAAAATTAAACATAACAGATTTTAAAGATGCTTCTTATTTCTCTGAAAGAAAAATTTCTAGTCATGATTTAGGGGATGGTTTGAAATCAAGAAAAAGAAAAGAGTATTGGGATAATTTTATTGGAGAAGGTTCTAATGAATTTTGGGAATATTTACAAGAAAAAAATGATTTTTCTAAACATGATTTAGATATTTTTTTGGAAGAACATACATATGATGTGAAAGATATAGATTCATTTTCACATATGAACGAATTTATAGAGTTCTTTTTTAAGAGAAATGATTATACATTACCAGAGTTTTATATAGTTGACAGTGAGGGAAAACGAAAACCTATTTTCAGTAATTTTGTCATACCATTTTTGAAATTTGCTGCCTATAAACTTGAAGATAATTTGAGTAGTCAGAATTTGAAAGTCACTAGAGACGTCTTGAATAGTTTATTAATTGCGTTATTCCAACAAATTTTGAATATTTCTTACAGAACATTGATATTAGAATTACAAGTTCTGAAAGAACAAAATATGTTAAACGGTGAAACTGGAGAAAAAAGATTTAAATATTTTTCAGAAATATACTTATCGGACCATTTTTGGGATATATTAAAAGAATATCCTGTTATGTTTCGATTAATTATTGAAAATATTCAAAATTGGGTTACTAATAATGTAGAATTT
The DNA here is from genome assembly GCF_963519265.1 of uncultured Gemella sp. Classification (GTDB taxonomy): domain Bacteria; phylum Bacillota; class Bacilli; order Staphylococcales; family Gemellaceae; genus Gemella. The sequence continues at coordinate 1,182 of NZ_CAUQNQ010000059.1, forward strand.
TTAACAAACCTAAAAGAAGATAAAGCATTATTACAGGAACATTTTTCTATCAATGGGGAGTTAACAAAGATTGAATCTGGTGTGTCAGATTTTCATAATCATGGAAAATCAGTATATCTCCTTTGGTTTGGAACAAATAAGTTAGTATATAAACCAAGAGATTTAATATTGGATGTGAAGTTTCAAAACTTGCTTAGCTGGTACAACCTGAAATTCAATAAAAATCTATATGTAACAAATATTTTGAATCGTGGAAATTATGGATGGGTAGAGTACATAGAACACTTACCATGCACATATGAATCTGATTTTATTCAGTTTTATACACATCTAGGATACTTGTTATTCTTATTATTTGCTATGAGGGGAAACGATATTCATTTTGAAAATATCATAGCTAAGGGTAATAGACCAGTTCTTGTCGATATTGAAACATTATTTCATAATACAACGGAATACAGAAAGGAATACGAAACGGCAGATAAACTAATATTCTCTTTATTAGAAAAATCTGTGAAAAGAGTAGGTATTTTACCTAATATAGTTTGGGGTAAAGATGGGAACTCTGGGGTGGATATTAGCGGTCTAAGTTCAAGCGCAGGAGAGATGATTCCGATTGAACGTGCAAGTATCATGCATAGTATGACGGATGAAATGAAAATTGGTTATGAACAATCCGCATTGCAAAGTAAAGATAATCAGCCTTTTATTCAATCGGGCAAGGATGTTGATTTGAATTCATATAAAAATTACGTTTCTGCTGGCTTTAAAGAAGCTTATGAAATTATTTCAAAAGATCCTTCATCAATAGAAGAGTTTCTGGTTGAGATAGAAAAATTTAATAATGCGTATTCTAGACAAATAATGAGGCCCACACAATTTTATTCTAATTTAATACAAACATCTTATCATCCTAGTTTTTTAAGGAGTGGTCTAGATAGGGAAATGTTATTTTCAAAAGTTTGGAAAATAGTTTTTGAGGATAAAAAAGTACAAAGAATAGCTAGTTCAGAATTCGAATCATTATTATTGGGTGATATTCCATTATTTCAGACAAAAATATCTGATAGATTCTTATGTTCTGAACTAACGAAATATCAAAATTTCTTTAATATTTCAGGAATGGAATTAGCAATTCAACAAATAAAAGACTTTTGTCAGAAGGATATGGAATTTCAATTAAATTTGATTGAAACAACTTTGAATTACGATCCTTCTTATAATTTAGTTCAGGATTCTTTTGTACCTCTAAAACCATCTGTAAAAGTGATACATAATTTAAATCATAAAGAAATACAAGAAACTAAAAGTAGAATTGTACCTCTAACAGAAAAAATTGCTGACTATTTATCTAAAATTTCATATAGTGGTACTTCAGGAGATATATGCTGGGTAGACATGAACATACTGGGAGAGAAAACGAATGATTGGAATATGGTTCCAATCGGATGTGATCTGTATAATGGTATATCAGGTATTATGTTATTCTATTTATTCTTATATTTGGAGACCAAGAAAAAAGATTATCTCATATACTTGAAAAAATGTTACCGATCTCTCAAGTATTATTTAGATTCAAGAAAGCAATTTGCTACTCACTCTCAGGTACTGTTTGGAGGTTTTTCTGGAGAGACCCCTATTATATATGTATTGTTGTTACTGAAGACAAGGATGCCTGAACACTTTAATTCTGATGAACTAGATGTTTATATCTATGATATTATTGATGATTTAAAAAAAGGGTATAGATATGATGAAAATTTTGATGTTCTTGTAGGTTCTGCTGGTGCGATTATACATTTGCTAAATGTATTTGAAGTTACTAGAGACGAAGAACTCTTGATATTAGCGCATGATTTATTTAGTCATTTAGAAAAAAATTCTACAAAAATTACTGTTGAAGGGCAAGATGGAAGAGCATGGAAAGGAACGATGGCTTCCAATCCTTTAGCGGGTTTTGCACACGGAGTCTCAGGAATTGTGTGGGCACTGTCAAAACTTAGTAGATATTTCCCAGAAGATAAAAAGATTAAAACTCTAATTAAACAAGGTATAATTTTTGAAAATTCTATGTTTGATACTGAAAAATCTAATTGGTCTGATTATAGAGAAACCGAAAGTGGTATCAAATATAAGGATATTGTTGAAAATATCCCTGTTTCGTGGTGCCATGGTGCTCCAGGTATACTTATAAGTAGATTAGAACTGTATAAAAATAATACATTGAATGTAGAGTTTCGAAGAACAATGAAATCTGATATGGATGTAGCAATTGATACAACAATAAAATATGGTTTTGGAAAAAGCCACTGTCTATGTCATGGAGACTTAGGAAATTTAAACATTCTATTTTATGTTGCTAAGAAAATGTCCTCTGAGCATTTATACAATGTAGTTTACTCCTATCTTAATACGATTCTTGATGATTTAGAATCAGAAAATTGGAAATGCGGTCTTCCGTATAAGAATTCTCCAAGTCTAATGAGTGGAATAGCTGGAATAGGATTAGGCTTACTAACTTTGAATAATTTATCAATTCCTTCTGTAATTAATCTAGAAATTTGGTGATTCAAATTGAAAAAGGTAAAATTCATACAACAATTATCTGAGACCAGTTGTGGTTTAGCATGCATGGCAATGATTTTAGATTATTATGGGCATGAGGCAAACTTATATGAATTATGCTGTGATTTTGAGAATTCAAGGGATGGATTATCCATTAGAGATATTAAAAATATAGCTTCTTATTTTGGATTGGATTCAAAGGCGTCTGAGATTTTAAATGTTAAAACATTTTTGGGGAACAAAATTGTAGAACCCTATATAGCTTTAACTAGTAATGCTCATTATATTGTAGTGGAAAAACATAATGAGCATAGTGTAGTATTCATCGATCCAGAACAAGGTAGAATAACAGAAGATATATCAAACTTTGCAAATAATATATCTGGTATTGTAATCTTCTTCTCACCAAATAGGAAATTTACTAAAAAAAAGAAACACAATAATTTTTTTAAAATATTGAAGATAGGTAAAATTGATATTAAAAGGCTAAGTTATATTTCTTTAATATCAATCTTGGTACAGAGTCTCACCTTATTATTACCTTTGCTAACAAGGTTTATTATTGATAATGTAATTAGCAAAGGAGAAATGTATCGTTTAGGGATGCTTATTTCAGTTTTTTCCTTAATTATATTTTATGCGTTATTTAGCTTCATACGAACTAAATTAATCATTATAGTTGAGAAGAGATACATATTTACATTAAAAGATAAAATTGTTGGCAAAATTTTCACTCTACCTATGAAATTTTTTGATAGTAGATCTTCAGGTGAAATTGTAACTCGAATCAATAATTTAGATTCTTTAGAGAAAATAATTTCAAGTGGAATATCAAGTTTGTTAATTGATCTATCTACAATTATTATCGCTTTTATAGCTATGGCAATGATTTCATTATATTTCACACTTATAATCACATGTTTTGCTATATTTTTGTTTATTGTTTTATATTTTTTGTTAAAAAAACTGGAAGAAAAGAACTCAAATTTTATCAGTTCTAAAGAATTGACTCAAGGTTATCTGATGGAAATTTTTTCTAATTTATTATTTTTGAAAGTCTCAGCAAAAGGAGATGTTTCATATACTAAGTGGAAAGAAATGTTTAGTAATGAGCTTAAATTTGATGTAGAGCGTGAAAATTATCTAAATATTTTTCAGACTTTTATTTCTATTTATAGACTCGTACCAAACTTACTAATTTTAATTTTGGGAGGTCTCGAAGTACAGCAGCATATGATGTCTCTGGGGAATTTAATGTCATTTTTATCATTGGTTTCTTTGCTTCTTTCACCTATTACTCTAATCGTACAAAATTGTTTTCAATTTCAATTTTGTTTTACAATTTTAGATAGAGTTTTTGATATCATTTATACTCCAGAAGAAAAAAATCAATTTTCTATTTCTAAACTACCCCCATTTGAAATGATGACTTTCAGAAATTTGAGTTTTGCTTATAGTAGTGCCTATAAAGTTATTTATGATATATCATTAACTATTAAGAAAGGTGAACGTATTGCTATAGTGGGGAGGACAGGTTGCGGAAAAACTACACTTATTAAATTATTGCTACGGCTGTATGATGTAGAGAAAAATACGATTTTATATAATGGTAATGATATTAATTTGTTTGATTTAAATAGTTATAGGAAGAGTTTCGGAGTTGTTTTACAAAATGATGTAATGTTTAACGACACTGTGATTTCCAATATAGATTTAACTCATAGCCATTCTATGGAGGATGTCATTTCTGCAGCAAGTTTAGCTGAATTAGATATAGAGATTAATAATATGCCTATGGGATACTATACTAGTATTGGGGATAATGGTAATAATTTATCAGGTGGGCAAAGGCAACGCTTAGCAATAGCTCGAGCCATTTTGCAAAATCCAGAGATTATGATTTTTGATGAAGGTACTGGTCAATTGGACACTATAACAGAGAAGAAAATAATGGATAATTTAAAATATAAAGGAATTACCCAAATTTTTATAACTCATAGACTATCTAACGCTCAGGAATACGATAATATTATTGTTATGGATAACGGTAAAATCATAGATAGCGGAAAACATGATGAGTTATGTGGTAAAGAAGGTATGTATAAAAGGCTTTTTGAAACCTCATATAATTAATTTTGATTAGGTTTTATGAGTCTGTACAAAAAGTCTCGAAAAGCAGAACACGCATAGTATCAAGTAGAAGGTAAATCAGATGAAGAGTGTGCCGATTACGCAATTGCTGAGATTGAGAAGATTTCTGAGACAGTAGGTATTCCTAAGAAATTGACTGAACTTGGTATTGAAGAAAAAAATTTCGACTTTGAATACATTTCTAAGAATGCCTTGATTGATGCATGTGCACCAGAAAACCCATTTATGCCAACTTTAGAAGAAACGATTGATTTTTATAAAGAGTTGTTTTAAGAAATAATCAGTTTAATTGTTTGCTAACTTAAATGTTATTTAAAGGATTGAGTTTTGTACTGTACAATGCTCAATCTTTTTTTGTAGTATGGAGTAAAATATAGATTATCCTTCCCTTCTTATTGAAATCTATTTGGTAGTTTTTAAACTGAAAATATTTATTTTTTTTGTGTTATACTAATTTTATAATTACTTTAGGAGGAATAAAAATGGATTTATCATTTTTAGATTGGATTAGTCTAATAGCAAATATTGTAACTATTTTAGGGATAAGTGGGTTTTTAAATGATTATCTTAATAAAAGAAAAGATGAGAAAAAAATTTCTAATGACGTTTTATCTAACGCGATAAAATTAGCAAGTTTAAGTCTCGATATTTATGATCTAAAGGAACAAAAAATTTATAGAGCTTCTGATTATATCAAGGTAATAAAAACAAATCTTGAAGAATGGAAAGATTTAATAAATAATTTTGAGATAAATAGAGACTGGCAACAAGAAGAAAAATATAATCTACCAGATACAGAGGAGCATAATTTGACTTCAACTGAACAGTATAATGATGGGGAAGAGTATATGAGTACAGATTATGTATTTTGTGATGGAGAAAGTCAGCAATGCTTGTATGAGGAAGAGATACAGGATTATATAAATAATTTCAAAAAACTTTCAAAAAATGAGCAAGAGAACATATTAAAAATTGCAATATATAATGATATTTTTGATCAGCATTGGAAAAATTTCGAAGGGGATTTAAGATTATCAGAAAGCATTATTAGAGATTTTGTCGATGCAATTCTTTTATCTATTACATCCGAAGGTTTAACTTATAATGCTTATTTAAATAGTGATTTTGAGACATTAAGAGTAATTCAAATTGAAATAGATGAGCTACTAAAGTATATAGAATTGTATGTTAATTCAAATGTTAAATATGCAATTGCTCTTAAAAATCCATTTATTATTTTCCAAGAAAAATGGAAATCAAATCATAATCTTCCAATTGAATTTTCAATGGAGGATTATGCTATTCGTAGATTATCAATTATTGAAAAATTACTACTGTTACTAGATAAAATTGATAGTGAACTCCCAAAGTAAAAAATTGTTAAAGTTTTATACAATAATGGAATCTAAAATATATAATAAAAATTAGAATTTAGGTGTAAAAATATCTCTGGATAAAACTTTTATTTAGAGATATTTTTATATAAAATTTTTTATAAGGAAAAAGTTAGTCAAAAGACTTTATCTGAATCTAAATTCGGATAAGGTTTTTTATTTGCCTTGATTCTTTCATATACTTCATAGCTAAATTGGAGTAATAATTTATGAAAATCATTATCCTCACTATTATTACTTGTATTTATGGCTTGTTTATGTCGTTCAATATGAGAAAGAGCTCTTCTCAAATTTTCTTCTTTTAATTTGTTCATATTTATATTATAAACTGAAGACAGCTAATTTTGATATTTTTCTCTGAACTGTACG
>NZ_CAUQNQ010000060.1:0-7654 GCF_963519265.1 uncultured Gemella sp.
ACCATTAAAGATAACGTTGAAAAGACAACCGTCTCAAGTGCTGTAGCTAGAGCTATAGGAATTCCTAATTTAAAAATTTCTCCCCACTTTTCGAATTTTACTTTTTCTTTTTCAAATATTTTATACTTATTAATTTTAGGATTTATTAATACTATAAATAACGCTATAAAAAATAGCACAGTATACGTCACTGAGACAGCTACTGCATTTCCTGCACCCCCAAGCTCAGGCATACCAAATTTTCCAAAAATGAAACTATAGGCAAAGAATACATTTACAGGTACAGATACTATCATCATTATCATCGATAATCTTGTTAATCCTAAACTGTCTATAAACGCACGTAAAACTACATATAAGAAGATAGATAGTACTCCAAAACTTTCATAAAATAGATAGTTCTTAGTTATTTTTGCAATATTACTATCCATACCTAATCGATCTACTATTGGTGTTGCTAAAGTATTTAGTCCAATAATTAAGACAACACTGATAATAACAGCTATGTACAGAAATTGTCTAACTACCGTAGGAATCTCTTCTTCTTTATTTTTTCCGATTAATTGCGATACAATCGGAATCAACGCTAACACAATTGCATTTAGTGTATACATAATTGGATTCCAAATGTTAACACCCATACTTACACCTGCTAAATCTGTAGGACTATAATGTCCCGCCATAAACGTTCCAATCATACCAGATGAATATGAAATTACTTGATAAACTAAAACTGGCAATAGCAATTTAATAAAAATACTTGCACGTTCAGAAAAGTTTTTCCCTTGATACATAACCCCTCCTATGATTTACATAATTTTATTTTTTCAAAACACAAAAAAAATCCAAAAGCGAATTTACTTTTAGATATCATCGATTTATACTATATGCAACCGAGACTTGAATAGATTAAAAAACCGTTAGTCTAATCGACAACTCAACCTCGACAAAAACTCACACCCACAATAGACTTACTTAATGCTGCTTCCTTCCGGACCTGACATGGTTCATAAGTATTGCGTCGTAAGGTGCCTTAGTCTCAACATTACGTGTTAAACTCGACATTCCCTATTCTACCCGCATCTCGGTATTCGGTCTTGCTAAAGCGGATTGCAAGTACAGGGCACCGCTAACTCCCCACCTAGCATTTCTTAATTATATCAAATTTAAAAATAAAAAGCAAGGAATTAATAAAATTAAAAACAATGTTAATTTCTGTAGTTAATTCCCAAAGTAAGGGATTGCCTTAAAAATTCTAATTTTTAAAAAAATTTATAGACACCATGATTTGTTGATATCTAAATTCGCTTTATAGGAGCTTTTAGATATCTAATAAATTTTGTGAAACGGTCTCAACAAAATCAATTTCACCGGAAATCATGATTTTTGAATCATTCTCTTAACCTAAAACTATTTTTTTAATTTATCTAATTCATTAGGTTCTAGGATACATTCATTTTCATTAATAACTAAACAAGGAATACCAATTTTCATATTACCTCTTATTCCTTCGAACTGTGAATATGTATCTCTAACATATAGAAATTCTTTAAAATTTCTTAAAGAAGACATTACTTCTACTTCTTTATATATAATCCCTAATTCTGATAATTTTTCTTTAAACGGTGCTGTGTCCGGACAGCTTTCTGCAAAATATAAAATATATTCCATTATATACTCGACTCCTTTGTAAACTCACTACCACTATTATATCACTTTTATCGTTTTCTTTGTATCTTTACCCTCTGAATTGACGATGAAAACACAGACGCTAATAATATTCCCATTGCTATCGCCCCTGCTTGAAGAATAGTCTCAATCCCAACTTGAGAAGCTACTCCATAATTCTTCGTTACAATATTTTGCATAGTATTATACATACCATAACCTGGAACTAGAGGTACCATCCCTGTATAAATAAATATAGTTGCTGGCAATTTTAATATTCTAGATGCGTTAGTAGAAAGAACACCTACACAAACTGCTCCAAGAAAACTACTTACTACAACATCTGCTAATAGCAAATTAGTCACTACGTGAACTAACCAACCGATGGCACCAATTAACCCACAAGTAAATATGGATTTCTTAGGTGCATTAAAGAAAATACCAAAAGATGCACTAACCACAAAGCCAGCTATAAATTGTATAAAAATATTATTCTCCATAGTTTCTCCTTACACCAATTTTAATCCCATAACAACACCAAGCGCAATAGCTGTAGATACAAAGATTGCAGCTTGTATTCCTATCATTCCAGACAGATAATCCCCAGCCATAAAATCACGAACAGCATTTGTGACCTGAACTCCAGGAACAAGAGGCATCAAACTCATAATAATAATACTAAATGGATTATGTATTAAGAAAATCTTATTTAATAACATTACCAATATAGTTGTAATAAATGCTCCCAAGAAATTACTTACAAATAATGTCAGTTTATATTTTGAAGTAAATGTTATAAACGCAGCCTGTATAGCCATTATTAAAAATGCAATCAAACTATCTTTAAAGGTCCCTCCAAACATTATCGCAAAAAATGGAGCTGATAAAGTTAGAGCAACTATAACCGAAGTAGTAGAATATCTTTTTTTCGCCTTTACCTCTTTCATTTTTTTAAATGCATAATCTAGCGTACAACCACCCATTACCATTTTTCTAGATATATCATTTAGAAGTGCAATCTTCTCTAAATCACGATCTCCCAAAACAACCCTTCTCATCGTCGTATAAGTATTGTCATTATATGTAAAAGATACAATAACAAAGTTATAAGTAACTAAAATATTTGCCGCTTTAATATTATCAAATGACTTATAGATTCTATTAACTGTATCTTCAACCCTATATACTTCTGCTCCGTATGACAACATGCTTTTAGCAATTTTTACGCTAAAATTCAATAACTTTTTAGCTTCTCTTTCATCATGTAAAGATTGCAACATACCTTTCCCTCCTTATTATAAAAATTTTAAGAAATAATTTCTAATATTTTTTTATATTTATTTTTAAATTCAGCTACTTTATTTTCTTGAATTTCACTTGCTTTTTCTAATTGACTTAAAATATATTCAATTTTTGAAAGTTCTTGTTTTTGTTTCTTCACAAACAATTCATTTTTATCTACTAATAAATACTTACCAAAATTAATCTCATCTTCTGTTAATTCCATAACACCTGGTTTTGCAACGATAATCTCATAAATATGACCATCTTCTTCAATAATGTTTTCTGCTGTTATCTCATAACCTAATTCTTGTAATTTTTCTCTAACAAAATTTTCTCCAACGTTTGGCTGAAGTACTAAATTTGGTTTATTCGCTAATTTTTCTTTACCTTTTTCTAGTATATCTGCTATTAGCTTTCCACCCATACCACAAATTGTTATTACTTCAATATTATCACTTAACTCAATAGCATCCAAACCTGCAGCTTTACGACAATCAATAGTTCCAACTAAGCCTTCTTCTCTAACATTTTTTATAGAAACTTTATGTGGTCCTTCAACAATTTCTCCCGCTACAGCATAATCAATTTTATTATTCTTAGCTAAATAAATTGGCAAATAGGCATGATCACTTCCAATATCAGCTAACCTTCTATTTTCTACATATTCAGCTACTAATTGTAATCTCTTGTTTATTGCTAACATTCTATCTCCTTTATTAATCTAAAAAATCTTTACTAAAACTTGTCGTTATAATCGACTTATCTTTTTTATCAAAATTTTCAAAATCGGTTATTATTGTATCACCAAACTCTGCTTTTAATTTCTTAGAAAGTTTTCTAAGTCTCTCTTCTTCTTTATAATCTTTTTTATCAAAAATATCAAGCTGAATTTTTAATTCTTTTGCTTTTTTAATATCATTTAACGATACACCTAGTAATCTTACTCCTTGTGTGAAATCATAATGTTCAACCAACAATTCCCATGCATAATTAAAAATATCATTCGCGTTAGAAATATATTCAGGTATCTTCTTAGATCTAGTAATTGTCTTAAAATCACTAAATCTCACCATTATCGAAACATTGTTTCCTACATAATTGCGAGATTTAACCCTAGAACTAACCTTCTCACTTAATTTTTTAATTTCTTTCAAAATATCATCTTCATCTATTAAATCGTTAATAAATGTTTTGGAATTACCTATAGACTTTCTATCAACTGTATATTTTAATTCCGCGTTACCTTCTCCATTAGCCTTATTTTTTAATCTCAGACCTTGAACACCTAGAAGACTATGTAGAATAACCTCATTCGCACTAGCAACATCACCAATTGTATTTATACCAATTTTTTTCAATTTTTTTGTAGAAGCCTTCCCACAACCATGCATCTCTCCTATATCCAGATTCCATAGTATATCTTTATAGTTTTTCTTATTAATAATTGAAAAACCAAGAGGCTTTTTCAAATTTGATCCCATTTTAGCAAAAAACTTGTTAAAAGAAACGCCTACTGATGACGGCATTCCGAGTTGCTTATAGATTCTACGTTGAATTGTAGCTATCACCTTTATTGGTTCAGAAAAATCACTTAAATCTATATATGCTTCATCAACAGAAACTATCTCAATCTTGTCTGTATATTCACGAACTAAATCAAAAATCAACTTAGACTCTTGTTGATACTTAGCCATATCCGGACGAAGTATTTTTATATTAGGACATATTTTCCTTGCATCTCCAACCCGCATAGTAGTTTTAATTCCTAACTCTCTCGCCTCATAATTAGAGGTTACTATTATACCATGTCTAGTTTTCACTTCTCCTGCAATTGCTAAAGGTTTTCCTTTTAACTCAGGATTATACTTTTCTTCTACACTTGCATAAAAGCAATTCATGTCGATATGAGCAATAACTTTTGACATTTTTTCACCTCATTTACATAGACTAAAAACGGGAACAATAAGGAGCAATTCAAAACGGGAGTGACTCAAAATCACGATTTTGAAGAAATCGATTTTGTCGAGTCACCCCCGCACAGTTTATTAGATATCTAAAAAACTTTTATAAAGCGAATTTAGATCTTAATAAACCACTGCGTCTATGAGTTATCATATACACTTTGTTAAAATTCAGGACTTCTGAGTCGGCCCCTCTTTGTTGTTCCCTCCGATTTCCCGTTATATTTCATTACTAAACTAATGAAAAGTTAATTATTATTATTGGTTTTCTCTTAGTATTATCATATAGTAAACTTGAAAGCATACTTCTAATCTCAGCTTTCACAGCTGCACATTCTCTAATACTCTTAATTGGATTATTTTCTAAGTACTCAATCACTTTTTCTTCTGCTTCCTTGATTAACTCCATACTCTTCTTAACATAGACAAACCCTTTAGTTTGAATAACCGGTCTTCCTACTAGAGTTTTCTCTTTTTTACTAATAGCATATGAAGCGACGAAGATTCCATCATTTGATAATAGTTTTCTATCTTTTAATACGCTATCTTCTACATCTCCGATTCCTCGACCATCAACAAGAATATTCCCCACAGAAACGTTGTTTAATAATGTTTTAGATTTGTTTCCGCTTAATTCTAAAGTCGTACCTTTAGCTAAAATATGAATATTTTCTGCTGCAACTCCAGTTTCAGCTGCAATTTCTGCGTGCTTACGAAGATTTCTAAATTCTCCTTGAACAGGGATGAAGTGTTTTGGCATAAGCATATTTAACATCATTTTCAGCTCTTCTTTAGTTGCATGGCTAGCAGCGTGAAGACGCTTAGAAGCTGTCACAACATTTGCTCCAAGTTTAACTAATAGGTTTAAAGTTTGGAATAACATAACTTCCATATTTGGTGAAGGCGTAGCTGCGATCATGATTGTATCACCAGATTCAATTTGAATTCCATCAATTTTTTTCTCAGCAATATTCTTCATAGCCTCTATTGGTTCCCCTTGGTCACCTGAAGAAAGGATACATACTTCATTTTGTGGATAGTCTTTTAATTCTTCAACTTTAATTAAGTTACTATCTTCAATTTGTAAATAATTCATATTTCTTGCAGTATTGATAGATGCTTCAATAGCTTGACCTAGAAGTAAAATCTTTCTATTTTGCGCTAATGCTGCTCTTACAATATGAGAAATTGTTAGGAAGTTAGAAGCATAACACGTTACAATAATACGTTTATTTGCTTGGTAAAATGCATTATCAATTTGCTCAGCAGCTTCATTCTCAGGAACATTATATCCCTTAACATTAGCATTACTTGAATCACTTAATAAAGCTAGAACACCTTTTTGACCTAATGTACTAATTTTCACAATATCAGATTTATATTCTTTACTTACTGATTGGTCAAACTTGAACTCACCAGTATAAACAATATTTCCTTGACTAGTTTCAATACAAATACCTAAAGAATCTGGCATTGAATATGTAGTTTTAAAGAATGTAACACTAGCATTATTAAAATCATACTTATTATTGTCTTTTACATAGTAAAACTTGATTCTTCTCTTAATGCCTAATTGTTTAAGGTGATTTTTTAATAAATCTATTGTTAATTTAGAACCATAAACTGGACATTTTAATTTATCAATAATATATGGTACAGCTCCCATAGAACTTACGTGACCATTCGATAAGAAAATCCCTTTAATTTTTTGTTTATTACGTACTAGGTAACTTATATCTGGTATAACGGCATCGATACCAATCATCTCTGTTTCTGGGAACATTAACCCTGCATCAAGAACATAAATCTCATCCCCAATCTCCACCATATACATGTTTTTAGCTACTTCTTCTACTCCTCCTAATGGAGTTATGCTAATTTTAGGCAATTTCTTAGATTTATTTTTCTGAGATTTAACTTTATTCGTGATTTTCTTAACTACTTGCTTAGTATTGTTGTTTTGCTCTTTTGCAGCTAGTCTATTATTGCTTGCACGATTATTAATATTATTTTTCTTATTATTATTTTTCTGTAAATTTTTCGAAATACTTATTCCACTATTGTTACTCATGTTTTCCTCCTTGTATCATTGATTTTATAGGTTCAAAGTCTCTTCTGTGAATTGGTGTTATTCCATATTCTTTTAAACCTTCTAAATGTTTTTTTGTACCATATCCCGCATTATTCTCAAAATCATAATGTGGATATTTCTTCGCATATTCTTTCATTAAATTATCACGATAAACTTTTGCAATTACAGAAGCAGCTGCAATAGATACACTCTTCTCATCACCCTTTACCATACTAAAATTTGGTATTAGATAATTCTCAAATGGCATAGCATCTATTAGTAAGAAATCAGGTTTTATCTCTAATTTCTCTACTGCTCTTTGCATCGCTATACGAGCCGCATTATAAATATTATATTTTTCAATCTCAATGTTATCCACTTCACAAATGGCATACGCAACAGCCTCTTTTTTTATCTGTTCATATAATTCTTCACGTTTTTTTTCTGATAATTTTTTTGAGTCATTTAATCCTTCGAAATAGCTATCTTGTTTTAAAATTACCGCTGCAGCAACTACTGGTCCAGCAAGCGGGCCTCTTCCTACTTCATCTATTCCACAAATATACTTACATCCATTATTATAACATTTATTTTCGTAAAATGATTTTTTTTCATACTCTTTTTTATAAAAAAGTTTTTTCTCTTGCTTCTTAGCATAACTTAGTAGTAG
>NZ_CAUQNQ010000061.1:0-7428 GCF_963519265.1 uncultured Gemella sp.
AATCATCAATGATTTGTTCATCTGATAAGTTACCTAATGTTACAACACCTAAAGATTGAGTTTGTCCACGAGTAAATAATGCAGAACCGTGTGTTCTAGGTAATACATCCACTCTAGATGCTAAAGGTCTAATTTCTGTTAATGCACGTCCATCAGGTCTAACTTTATCTTCAGTGATTTCACGACGAACCTCATCTTTTACGATTTTATCTAATGATAATTTTGCTTCTTTAACAATATCTAACTCATCTTCGGCTGTTACGCGTTCTTCGAATACTTCAAGAACTTTTTCTTTAACAGCAGAAATAGCTTCGTCACGTGCTTGTTTATCTTTAATAGCAATTGCTTCTTTCATTTGAGCTAATGCCATTGATAGTACTTCATTGTAAATAGTCTCATCAATAACTTTTAACTCAACTGCCATTTTCTCTTGTCCAATTTCGTTAACGATTTGTTGTTGGAACTCAATTAGACGTTTGATTTCTTCATGCCCAAACATTATAGCATTTAACATAATCTCTTCAGATACTTCTTTAGCTCCTGCTTCAACCATATTAATAGCATCACTTGTTCCAGCTACTTTTAAATCAACTGTAGAACGTTCCATTTGCTCAACCGTTGGATTAATTACATATTCTCCATCTACATATCCAACTGTCACTCCAGCGATAGGTCCTTTAAATGGAATATTTGATACTGATAGTGAAAGTGAACTTCCTAGCATTGCTGCCATTACTGGATCACAATCATACTCTACTGATAATACAGTTGAAATAACTTGTACTTCGTTTCTAAATCCATCTTCAAATAATGGTCTAATCGGTCTATCGATTAAACGTGCAGCAAGAGTCGCTTCTGTTCCTGGACGACCTTCTCTACGTAAAAATCCTCCTGGAATTTTCCCTACTGCATACATTTTTTCTTCATAGTTAACTGTTAATGGGAAGAAATCAACATCTTTTGCTTCTTTTGAAGCAACAGCTGTCGTTAATACAACAGTATCTCCGTATTTTACTACTACTGCTGCGTTAGCTTGGCGAGCCATTTCACCTAGTTCAACTGTTAATGTTTTTCCAGCCCATTGTGTTGTATAAACTTTTTTATCTTGAAACATGTTTATTTCCTTTCAATATTTTCTTAAACTTTATATAAATCGACTACCTTATTATATCACGAATACTAGTATTTACAAAGAAAAAAAACGAAAACATAGTAGAAATAACTTTGATTTCTCTATATTTTCGTTTATTAATTTCTAAACTAATTGTAATTGATATAATTTATATAAAACTAATATTATTAACAACATAATAACAAATAATATAATATATATTTTTTGTTTATTTGACATAATTATAAATTACCTTGTATCTCTTTTTCTAGAATATTTCTAGTGTGTTCGCATACACGCGTAAAATGCTGAATGAGATCCATATACACTACGCCAGCCGGAATCTCACAAATTCCATCTTTCATACGTTGAGTATGATTTTTACGTGCATTTTTTTCAAGTGCATAAATATTTTCGCAGGCTGCTAATGCTGCCCCCGCCAAAGCTATGTTGTTCTCCTCTAACGATTTTATAGTTTTTAAAATTACATCATTACAAAGATCATACATTTCCTGTACTTCTGCTTTTGCCGTATCCGAAAATTTCAATTTTTTTCTAATTTGGTAATCTACTGATAATACTATATCTCTGGCGTGATCCCCAATTCTTTCAACATCACGAGTACCATCTAGTAATGTTGAAGCTATTAACCCTTCTTTAGGACTTAATTTTTCTCTGAATAACAGAGTTAAGTAATCTGTCATTTGTTCATCAAAATTATTTATTGCATCTTCGTAAGTTTCCCCTTTTTCTCGTAATTGTTCATCACGATTCATAAAGTACTCTACAGAGTTTCGTAAACTTTTCTTAGATAAAATTAGCATCTCTACAAATTCTTTTTGAACTTGCCCTAGTGCAACTGCAGGTGCACTTGCAATAAGTGATTTATCAAGATATTGTGCACTATATTTAATTTGCTCATCTTCTCCAGGAATAAGTTTAGTCACAAGAACTACAAGCAAACTAATAAACGGGAATTGAATAAACGTATTTAAAATATTAAACGTACCGTGAGCTGATGCAATAGTCATTTTCGGTTCTAAACCTAGCGTTGTTTCTAAAAATTGAATGAAAGCTCCATAAGGAACTAATGCTATTAAGCAGATTACTGTACCAATAACATTAAATAATACGTGAGATGCAGCTACACGTTTTGCTGCAATATTACTACCTACCATAGCTAATGCAGCTGTTGTAATCGCTGTTCCGATATTATCTCCAAATAATACTGGTAATGCCCCTGTTAATGTCAAAGCTCCATCTGCATACAAGTTTTGTAAAATGGCTATAGTTGCTGCTGAAGATTGAATAAGTACTGTTAAAAATGTACCTACTCCTACCCCTACTACCGCACTATCATTAATATGCGCTAATACGTTCTGGAACCACGACATATCTCTCATCGGTCCCATAGCTGTAGACATCATTTTTAAAGCGTAGAAAATCCCACCGAAACCAAATATTACACGTCCGATATTATTTACTATTTTAGCACGAGTAAAGAATAAAAACGCTGCTCCTAAGAATATCAAAGGAAGTGCATATTTAGAAATATTAAAACCAATAATGAATGAAGTTAACGTAGTCCCAATATTTGAACCCATCACTATAGCTATTGCTTGTCTAGTTTTTAATAATCCTGCTCCTACCAAACTTATAGTAATTACGATCGTTCCTGTACTCGACTGAATAAGTATCGTAACTATTATCCCGGCTAAAACTGCCATAAGCGGTTTAGATGTATATTTATCTAAAACATATCGCATTTTCTCCCCGGCTATTAATTGAAGTCCGTCTCCCATGTATTTAATACTGAATAGGAATAATCCAAGACCTCCTAAAAAAGAAAATAAAATTTCTTGCCAAAGTGCTGACACTTTTTTGTCCTCCTAGTATATGTTGCGTGTATCATATAACACACAAGTAAATTTTACCATATAAATTTTAAAAGTACAACCAAAATCTGAAACAAGAAATATTAAAATATTATTACAAATATTTACTTTAATTACTTTATACTTTAACTATAAAACACTAATATTTTAACAAAATAAAAAGGCATCTACATAAAGTAAATACCTCTTTTTATTATGCTTATTAAGCTTGTGGATAAACAGAAACTTTTTTACGGCTACGTCCGTATCTTTCGAAACGTACAACTCCGTCAACTAGTGAGAATAGTGTATCATCTCCACCTTTTCCTACGTTAGTTCCTGGCCAAATCTTTGTTCCACGTTGTCTGTATAAGATAGAACCTGCAGTTACGTACTGACCATCAGCTCTTTTAGCACCTAAACGTTTTGATTCAGAGTCACGTCCGTTTTTAGTAGAACCTACCCCTTTTTTAGATGCGAAGAATTGTAAATTTAATTGTAACATCATGTCTATTTCACCTCTCTTACTTCAATAGTTATATAATCTGAATAATTTTCTTCAATTGTTTTTAATGCAACTAGCATTGCATTTAGTAGAAGTTGCTCTTTGTCTGTAGATTTTAACGATCTATATGTTAAATGTCCAGTCACATCTTCGTTAGACGAAATGTCAAACTGTACATCTTCATCTAGTTCATCTACTGCATTTATTAAACCGAATACAACAGCAGAAACACCTGCACAAACTATATCAGAACCGTGTTCAGCATAGTCAGCATGTCCATCAACTGTTACTTGTCTAATAACTTCAACTTCTTTTACGATTTCCACCTTAATCATGATTAAGCGTTAATTTTTTCAACTACTAATTTAGTGAAAGGTTGACGATGACCTAATTTACGGTGATTGTTCTTTTTAGGTTTGTATTTAAATACTGTGATTTTTTTACCTTTACCTTGAGCAACTACTTTAGCTGTTACTGTCGCACCAGCTACTAAAGGAGCACCAACTTTTGTAGTTTCTCCACCTACTAATACTACTTCGTCAAAAGTAACTGTAGAATCCACTTCAGCTGCTAACTTCTCAACTAAGATTGTTTGTCCTTCTTCAACACGTAGTTGTTTCCCACCTGTTTTAATTACTGCGTACATATCTGCACCTCCTTAAATATTTTTTACTAAGACTCGCCATATAAGGTGGATTTCTCACTTGTTTACCTTACACGTGCGGTTGTAGTAGCTATTTAGGAGCTACACAACAATACAATTCTAACACATATATACCATAACGTCAACTATATTGATAACTTTTCTTACTTTTTTTTGAAAAAAATTAGATCAGCAAACTTTAATACTGATGTTCACTGATCTAATCTACTATTTACGTTTTTTCTTGTTAGAAACTAATGTAACTTTTTCAGGGTCAAAAGCTTGTTTCTTCTGTTTTTCTGGTTTATATGGTGGATATAAAGCATGTCCTAAGTAAGTTTGGAATATCATGAATAATCCCCCAACGATATAATACACGGCTACCGCTCCAGCTACCCAAAATGAGAATGCTGTAATCGCTATAGGTGATAGCCATTGAAACATTTGCATTTGGCTTTGATATTGTTCTGCTCCTGGTTGTGTAGACTGAGGCATCATTTTCATAGTTAGTTTAGTTTGGATTGCATATACAACAAAGGCGATTAACGGTAATGTATATGAACGTGTACCAAGGTTAAACACGCCTAAGAACGTAGAATCAATAATTCCTGCTGAATATAATGGATTTGTTAGCGTGTAGAATATCGCCATTAAGAACGGCCAAGGAATAAGAATTGGTAAGCAACCACCTAAACTTATAGGCATCGCATCATATTTTTTCATGATAGCCATTTGTTCTCTTTGTAGTTCCATAAGTTCACTACGTGCTTGCATTTTTTCTTCATTAGAGATAGCTCTAGCTTCTTTTTCTTTGGCAGCTTGTTGTTTTTTCTGTACAACTTCTAATTCAGGACGAGCTAATTCTTGCCCTTTTCTTGCCTTATTTTGTACTTTATAGTTGTGTAGCATAAATGGAAGTACTAATAATCTGATAATCAGTGTTATAATTACAATTGACCAACCCCAACTTCCTGTATACTCATAAATTTTTGCTAAAAATATATCCATCGGTTTTACGAACGTTTCATAAAACGTGCCAGATCTGTCATACGCTGAACAACCTGACAATGTTATCATTCCAAGCAAACCTAATAAAATTGCTGATAGTTTTTTCAATTTCATTCTCCTTAATTTTTATTTCTTCTTGTAGTTTTAGTAAGTTCTTACTAACTAATATACCTAGTAAATTATATCAAATATAAAAGAGGTAGTCAAACTATTGTTTAACTAAACTTCATTAAATTTAACAAAATTATAAAAAATACAATTACAACGTTTAAAATAAATTGACAGTTGAAGAAATTAGTTATATAATATTAGTAAGAAAGGGATGATTATCATTAAAGATATACTATATATAACAGATATCGAGAAACTAAAGGTCGTTTCTGATCCTCTAAGAATAAGTATTCTTACAACACTCGGTACTGAAAAGAAAAACTCAAAACAACTAGCTAAACTATTAAAAATTAATAGAACTAAAATACACTATCACCTTAATATTCTAGAGGAAAATAATTTTATCGAAGTGGTTGATACAGATACAATAAATGGTATAATCCAAAAATACTATCTACCAACTGCACAGGCATTTGTACCTTCACCTAGTATCTTTAACGACTTATTTAACAACACTTCAGTTAATTTTAATATAAATAAAGAAGACATGGAAGATTTCTGGAATGAAGTTAAAAAACTAGAAAAGAAATTCTCCTCAGATAATAAAAATAGTGTTAGTATTAGTATTATTTCAACAGCTCATTAAGAGCTGTAAAATAATACATCAACTGTCAAATATTTTTTATCGTTTAAAAATTTTACAGAAGGACGTGGACTCTATGTTTAAAAATAAAAACTTTTTAACTTTACTATTTGGGCGCTTAATTACCAACTTTGGTGATAGCATATATTCAATAGCTACTCTAACTTTAATTTATACCTTGACTAAATCTACCTTTTATAGTGGTATTACTTTATTTTTAATCTCATTTACCGCTATATTGCAAATATTTATCTCGCCACTAATCAGTAAATTTAATGTGAAGAGGTTTTTAATTATTTCACAGTTATTTCAAGCTATAATATTACTCGCTATTACTTATCTAATCTACGTAAATAAGCTACAGATTACTACGCTAATAATTTTTATCGTTTGCATTAGTTTCATTAATCAAATAGTTTATCCTATTCAACTTGCCTTACTTCCAAAAATAGTTAAACAAGAAGATTTAGTAAAAGCAAATTCATTATTTTCTATAGCTTATCAAGGTAGTGATGCATTCTTTAATTCAATAGGCGGATTTATTATAACAGTTTTTGGGACAATATATGCGTTCATTATAAATAGCATTACATTTTTTATCAATAGTGCTATATTCATATTCCTATCAAATGATTTATCTAAAAATACTAATACTGTACAAGAAAATTACTTTACAAAATTAAGTAGCGGTATAAAAATTTGGAATACACCATTATTAAAACCATTATTAATTGGAATTATAATAATTAATTTTTCTACCAGTTCGTTACTAACACTACTTCCTGAGTATTCAGAAACTAGTTATTTTTATGGAATTTTACTCAGTGCATCTGGATTGGGGATACTAATAGGAGCCTTTCTTTCTAACAGCAAAATATTAAAAAATATAAGATTGAGCGTTTTATACACTACATTTACACTAGGTATCGGTCTTTCTTGGGGAGCACTTAGCATACTTAACAATAATTCTATTACAAACAAAATTATCAATTTTTCATTATTTCTTTTTGGCTGGATATTGATTGGGATTTTAAACACATATTCTCAAACAATGATTCAATGCATCATAAGTAAAGATAAATTAGATGTAGCTATGTCCACTATGATTGGTTTATCTATAGCATTTAGCCCGCTAGGAGCTTTATTAGCAGGAGTATTAAGTATAAAATACAGTATTAAAACTATTATAATTATTACTTCTTTATTAATTTTTAGTATTTTTCTATTTTGGTTATTCAATAAAAATATTAGGAATTTACCTAGTTTTTCAAAATTGCTAGAAATAAGAGATTAAAATATCATAATTTCTACTTAGAAATATACTTTACTATTATAAATATAATCTACTTATTAATTTACAATATTGTTTTATACAAAAAATAGTCAGTAACTTATTAATACAAGTTACTGACTATTTAATTAATTTCTACTTTTTATCTTCTTTTGGTAAGAATGCATTTAATAACACACCACTGATAGCTGCAAGAGCCATTGCTGGAAGTTCGAAGTTAATACTTTCGAATTTCAACATTG
>NZ_CAUQNQ010000062.1:0-7036 GCF_963519265.1 uncultured Gemella sp.
TATGAATTTCTGTAGTGGCAAGTATAAATATTACATGTGCCGGTGGTTCTTCTAACGTTTTTAATAATGCATTAAACGCAGCAGTAGTCAGCATATGTACTTCATCTATGATATATACTTTATATTTCCCCTCTGTAGGTAAAAATTTAATAGCTTCTTTTATATCACGAACTTCATCAACACCATTGTTACTAGCAGCATCTATCTCTATAATATCAACATTTTCTTTTTGATATACTTCATTATTATTTACTTCGTTAGCGAATATTTTGGCTATTGAAGTCTTACCAGTTCCCCTTGATCCATAAAATAAATAGGCGTGACTAATTTGATCTTTATCAATCGCATTTTTCAAGACAGAAACTATATGATTTTGACCAACTATATCATTAAATGTCTGCGGTCGATATTTCCTATATAATGCTTGAAACATACAAACCTCCTAAATTATTTTAACCTATTTATTATATCATAATTTCAGCATTACTTATAGTAAAAACAATGGAATTTCCTACATTAATCTGATACTATTTTACTCGCTCTTTCTACAAAAAAGGAGTGTTCCCCAAAATTATGATTTCAGAGAAATCTATTTTGTCGAATCCCCCTCGTAAGGTATCAAAAAAACTTTTATAATGTGAATGGGAGTGACTCAAAAATTGTGATTTCTTAAGAAACAAGATTTTGTCGAGTTACCCTCGCACAGTTTATTAGATATCTAAAAAGCTTTTATAAAGCAAATTTAGATATCAATAAACCACTGCGTCTATGAGTTATCATATGCACTTTGTTAAAATTTAGGACTTTTGGGTCATCTCCAACCTATGAATTCTCGTATATAACTTTTTAAAAATTTATGACTTTTCGTCACTACCTTTTATAAACTACTGAGTAATAATTAAATATACTCCTACAACAAAACAAATTATACTCACTATCTGTAATATTCTCCCAGTTATTTTACTATCCTTTGCATACTTTTCAATATTTTCTGGTAACTTTGCTTCTTCATAACTTATACTGATACCACTAATTAAATGAGCATTATCCCCTCTTAGAATATACTTGGCTATAATGAATAATACCCCTGCGATATAAAACATTATAATAGCTACAGCATACTCTATATACTCACTAGGTAAAAGAATAGACGATAAGATTAAGATTTCACAAGGTAACATCAACAAAATCGCTGTACTTGTTTTCATAGTAATACACCCCTTTTTGTACTTCACTTAGATAAAATATATTTCAATTTTATTATACAATAACAAAACAACAATGGTCAAAACTTACCCAAAAATAACTCTCCTTACTGTAATTTCTATCCAGTAAAGAGAGTCATAAGTAATACGATTATCTCGTTTTATTTTCTATTGTTAATTTTGAATTTCAAGAATAGATCGTTATAGAATTGAATCATTTTTGGATCTAAATCTTCATACACTTCAGCTCTATTTCCAAAACTTTCTAAATCTGGATAAAATTGTTCATCACTTGTAGTTTCTTCTGATAACAATTCTTTAGCTTTAGCATTAGGAGTTGCATAGCCGATAAATTCAGAGTTTTTCGCTGCATTTTCTGGTTTTAACATAAAGTTAATAAATTTATATGCTGCTTCTTCATTTTTAGAAGTTTTTGGAATTACTATATTATCAAACCATAGGTTAGTTCCTTCTTTAGGTAATGCATAAACCATATTTTCATTTTCTTCCATAATTGATTTTGCATCACCTGAGAATACTACTGATACCCACGCTTCATTGTTAATCATAAGCATTTTCTTCTCATCAGAGTTAATTGCTTTAATATTTGGGTGTAGTAACTCTAATTTTCTTTCTGCTAGGTTTAGGTTTACCTCATTAGTATCATTTACAGAGTTTCCTTCTGATTGAAGAGCAATTCCCATCATTTCACGTGCACCATCAATTAATAAAATATTATTTTCTAAACGTGCATCCCAAAGGTCATTCCATTTTTCAAATTTAAGATCTTCAGGAACTTTAGTTTTATCATAAAGTATTCCTAGAGTTCCCCAGAAATAAGGAATTGAATATTCATTGTTTGGATCAAAACTTTTATCTCTAAATTGTTCCTCAATATTATCAAATCCTTCAATTTTACTGTGATCTAATTTTTTAAGTAAATTTAACTTTTTCATCTTTTTAATCATATAGTCTGATGGAATAACTATATCATAAGGTGTAGAGCCTGCTTGAATTTTTGTTAACATAGCTTCGTTAGAGTCAAATGTTTCATATACTACTGAAATTCCAGTTTCTTCTTCAAACTTTTTAATTAACTCTGGATCAATATATTCACCCCAGTTGAAAATTGTTAAAGTTTGTTTATCTCCACTATTTGAACTATTTATATAATTACGACTATATAATAATCCTAAACAAATAACTAATATTGAAATTGCTGAAATAAGTAATTTTTTCATATTATCTTACCTCCCTTTTTAATTTACTTGTATTGATTACATAATAAATTAATACCGCTACAACAACAAAGATAGTTAAAACTGTAGATAAAGCATTAATCTGTAAGTTAATTCCTTGTCGTGCCATTGAGTAAATTTCAACAGAAAGTGTTTGGAATCCATTACCTGTAACAAAGAACGTCACCGCAAAATCATCTAAAGAATAAGTTAATCCCATAAAGAATCCTGCCCAAATTCCTGGTGTAATATAAGGAATTACAATCTTACTCAATACTTGCGGGAAAGTCGCCCCAAGGTCTATTGCTGCATCAACCATACTTCTTGGCATCTCATATAGTTTAGGCAAGACCATTAATACAACTATTGGAATACTAAATGCAATATGAGATAATAATACAGACCAGAATCCTTGAATAGTCTCTAATCCTGTGTACTTAGAAATAAATGTAAACATTAATAAGAATGAACATCCGATAATAACGTCAGGACTTACAATTAGAATATTATTTCCTACTAAGAAAGAATTTTTCTGTTTATTAGATTTTAAAGAATATATTCCTAATGCTCCTAGTGTTCCAAAGATAGCGGAGAATAATCCGCAAAGCAGTGCAACTACTATCGTGTTAATTACAATAACCATCATACGCGTATTTTCAAATAAATCTACATAATGTTTCCAAGAAAAACCTTCGAAATCAATCATTGTCTTACCTGAGTTAAACGAGTAGTATGCTAGGTAAATTAGAGGTATATATAATATTGCAAAAATAACCCCTAAATATATTTTTGAAGTTAATTTCATTATTTTCTACCTCCAAAATTAGTTTTGTCTTTAGTATTTGTAAGAACCATTATGATTCCCATTACTACTATTAAGAATACTGCGATTGTTGAACCTACTCCCCAATTTTGAGTAACTAAGAAATGCTCTTCAATAGCTGTACCTAAGTTGATAATTTTATTCCCAGCAACAAGTCGTGTAATCATGAATAATGATAGAGCTGGGATAAATGTTACCTGAATACCAGTTTTAACACCATTAATACTTAGTGGTAAAATAATTTTTAAGAACGTAGTTTTAAAGTCTGCACCTAAATCATATGATGCTTCTATTAAGTTTTTATTCATACCAGATACCGAGTTATAAATAGGTAATAACATAAATGGTAAGAATATGTAACTTGATACAAAAATAAAACTAAATGAATTAAATAGTAAACTTTGAGAACCTATACCAATATACTCTAAGAAACTATTAATTGTTCCATATTCACCAAATAACCCTAAAAACGCATAAGTTTTTAATAAGATGTTAATCCATGTTGGTAAGATAATTAATAGAAGTAACAGTTCTTTATGTTTACTTTTATTAATAGCAAATGCTAATGGATAACTAATTACCAAACATATAAGTGTAATTAGAAACGCATACCAGAAACTATATAATGTCATTAATACATATGTGCTACTAAAGAATATCTTATAGTTTGCGAATGTAAAGTTTCCATCGATATCTCTAAAAGAATAATATACTATTAGTAATATTGGAAATACTACAAAAAGTAACATCCACATTACATAAGGAATCATAAAAAATGAGCGTGTTTTTTTATTGAACATTCTTTATTCCTCCTCTTCATATGATTCAAGACGAGCATCAAATTCTTCTTCAGTTTCTCCAGGCACCATGATATGTATTGCTTCAGGATCAAAGTTCAAACTTACAGCTGCTCCTGGTTTTGCTTGTTTTGTTGAGTGGACAATCCATTCATTATATTGATCATCTAAACAACAGATTTCATAGTGAACTCCTCTAAATAACTGTGTATCTACTACTACACTGATTTTACCTTTATCTGCACTTGTAATTTCTAAGTCCTCTGGACGAATAACTACTTCTACACGTTTGTTTTTATCTAAACCAGCATCAACACATTCATATTGTTTACCATAGATTTCTACTAAATAGTCATCTAGCATAACAGCATTAACAATATTAGATTCACCTATGAAATCAGCTACGAAACGGTTTACTGGCTCATCATAAATATCAGTTGGTGTACCACTTTGTTCAATTTTCCCATGATTCATTACGAAGATATAGTCACTCATCGCTAGCGCTTCCTCTTGGTCGTGAGTTACATAGATAAACGTAATCCCTGTTTGTTGTTGAAGTTCACGAAGTTCATATTGCATCTCTTGACGAAGTTTTAAATCAAGTGCTGATAATGATTCATCTAGCAAGATAATTTCAGGTTCATTAACAATTGCACGAGCTATAGCAACACGTTGTTTTTGTCCACCACTCATCTCACTTATATCACGATTTTCAAAGCCAGCTAAGTTAACTTGCTTAAGAGCTTTTTTTACTTTCTTATTAATTACTTCTTTCTTTTCATTTTTAATTTTTAATCCAAAAGCAACATTTTCAAATACATTCATGTGTGGGAATAATGCATAATCCTGGAACACAGTATTTACATGCCTCTTATTCGCAGGTAGATCATTAACTACTTTATCATCAAGTAGTACGTCCCCTGATGTTGGACTTAAAAATCCACCAATTAATTTTAAAATTGTACTTTTACCACATCCACTTGGTCCTAGTAATGTATAGAATTTCCCTTTTTCTATTTCTAAATCAATATTCTTTAATACATGTGTATTACCAAAAGACATGTTTACATTTTTAAATTCAACAATATTTGCCATTATTTTCTCCTTATAAATACGAATTAGTTGCTACAATTAATACTTCACATTCTTCATCAAATGGATTTGATATTCTATGTTCTGATGTAGCTAAAAAATAAAAACTTTCATGAGTCGAAGCAATAAACTCCTCATCACCTAATCTCAATTTACATTTCCCCTTCAGTACATAACATAATGTTTCTGATTCAGAAGGATCAAATGTTTTATAATTACTATTTTTATCTAGTTTCAATATAAGTGATTCCATCTCTTTTTCATTTGATTCTGGAACCAACCATGTAAGTTTATATCCTTCATCAGTTTCTTCATAACTAGTTTGATCTTCTAATGAATAATATACTTTCTGACTAGTACTCTCCTTATCAAAGAAATCTTTAGGAGCACATCCAAGAACTTGGAGTATATTAAAAAATGTTTCCATTGATGGTGACGCTAAATCACGCTCAACTTGAGATATATACCCTTTACTAAGGTCTGTACGTTCCCCTAACTCTTCTTGGGTGAGGTTTTTCTGGATTCGTAGTCTCTTTAATCTTTCACCTATAGAATACATAACTTCTCCTTTCTATAGTTAATAAGTTATTTTGTTTAACAATACATAACTTTTAGTTAATTTTGTTTATTATTATCTAACTTAACGTTATTATTGTTTACCATTAGTAAACTTATCGTTATTTGAGTTTGTTTATATTAAACTCTTTGTTTAGTATGATTAAATCATAAGTAATATATTACTATATTTTTAAGTTAAAATCAAGTTAAAATTATCTTATTTTTCAACTTTTTAATTATAATAAATTTTATCGGCAAAACCTATTATTCTTTATTATCTTAACGTTTTAGTATATAATGGTACTATTAATATAAGAAAGAAATCAAGGTACCATAATGAAATTTAAAATACTACAACCCTTCGCATCAGTTGAGGTTTATTTAAGTCAATTTTTGAAAGTGTCTAAAAAGAATATACATACAATTAGAATGCAAAGTCATCACGATAAAGAAACAATAAAAATTAATGGAAAAGAAGCAGATTTAACATCAAGTTTATCTACAAATGACTCACTAGAAATAAATATAGATTTAGCTACATCTAAGTACTTATCAAATACAGCCGCTACAATAAACAAAGAATACGAGGATGATTATATTCTTGTTGTATCAAAACCATTCGGTATTAAAACTCATCCAAATGATATAGAAGTTGAAAATGATACGTTAGTTAACTATTTAATAGCGGATTATAACTATCTAGAACCTATTCACAGACTTGATATAGATACTTGCGGTTTAGTGATTCTAGCAAAAACTCCTCTAATCAAAGCCAAACTAGACCAAATGCTTGAACAAAGAGCAATTAAACGCTACTATACAGCACTAATAAAAAATAATATTAAACCACAAACGATTAATACTAATATAGGAAGAGACAGTAAAGAAAAAAACAAAATGGCGGTAACAAGAAATGGGAAGAATGCTATTACTAACATACTTGAATGCAGTAAATTAGATCAAAATAGATTTGCAGTTCTTCTTTCACTTGAAACAGGTAGAACTCATCAAATAAGAGTGCATTTAGCTTCTATAGGAGTTCCAATAATTGGGGATAAATTATATTCGAAAGATGGTTATAAATACACTAAAATGTATCTAGGTGCTTTAAAAGTAGTTTTTCCACATCCTGTCACAGGAAACACTTTAGAAATTCAATCATCAATAGAAACAGAGTTTATACAATAACTAAAGAAAAACAGATGCGTATCATTACACATCTGTTTTCTTCTTATTATTTTTTCATTTGTTTTTGAGCTTGTTTTTGCGCTTTTTGCATGTTGCTCATAACTTGATTGATTTTTTTACGAGATGGTTTTTGTC
>NZ_CAUQNQ010000063.1:0-6971 GCF_963519265.1 uncultured Gemella sp.
AATTAAAAAAAGAATTATCTGATTTAGAATATGCAGTTACTATGGAAAGTGCAACGGAGACTCCTTTTACAGGTCAATATTGGGACAGCTTTGATGAAGGAATTTATGTGGATATAACAACAGGTGAGCCACTATTTTCTTCAAAAGATAAGTTTAAATCTAGTTGTGGCTGGCCTAGTTTTTCTAAACCAATAGAAAAAGAGGTAACTAAGTATTATAAAGATAATTCTCATTATGTTGAGCGTATAGAAGTAAGGAGTAGAGTTGGTGATGCACACTTAGGGCATGTTTTCCCTGATGGTCCTACTGAGTCGGGTGGGCTTAGATACTGTATTAATAGTGCGTCAATAAAATTTATTAAGAAAGAAGATTTAGAAAAAGAGGGATATTCGGAATTACGAAATATCTTTGAATAGTGTTTACTAGCGAGGTAATTGATAACGTGTATCGATTATCTCGCTGTTTTTATAATAAAATAATGGTATTTTTGGTATATCTATGATAAATAGTGGAAAGCGATATTTTATCAGTACAATAACAGTTGTGAAGAGAATGTATAACACTACTAAGAGTGAGAACGTTATATTTTAACGTTTTCATTGTTTTTGCAATAGAGTTTACATATTTTTTGATTTTAAAAAAATTTAAAATACATTAAAAACAAATTAAAATGTTATAACTGTACTAGTACTGGAGTTCACAGAAAGTACACAATTGAATATAAAAAAATATTGTTAAAAAAGTTAGTTGTATGTAAACTATGAGTGTAACAAAATTTAAAATTAAGAAATAAAATATTTAAGGAGTGACATAATTATGACAACAGTTGCAGAAAAAAAAGCATTCGTTGGTGGGAAATGGCAAACAGAGGTGGACTTAGTAGATTTCATTAGATCTAACTACACAGAGTATAGAGGAGATTCTTCTTTCTTAGCAGGACCAACTGAAGCAACTACTAAATTAGTAGAAAAATTCAATGAGTTAATGCGTCAAGAACGTTTAGCTGGTGGAACATTAGATATGGATACTAGTATTCCTTCAACTATCCTTTCTCATGGACCTGGATATATTGAAAAAGATTTAGAACAAGTAGTAGGATTACAAACTGATAAACCACTTAAACGTGCGTTAATGACTTTTGGTGGTATTAACATGGCTGTTAACAGCTGTAAAGCATACGGTTATGAAGTAGATGAAGAAGTTATTAAAATCTTCACAGATTACCGTAAAACACATAACCAAGGTGTATTCGATGCTTATACTCCAGAAATGCGTTTAGTAAGAAAATCTGGTGTTATTACAGGACTTCCAGATGCATACGGACGTGGGCGTATCATTGGTGACTACCGTCGTGTGGCATTATACGGGGTAGATCAACTTATCGCTTGGAAAAAAGATGATTTAGCTAAAATCGGTGCTGATGGTGTTATGACTGAACACGTTATCCGTGACCGTGAAGAAGTTAACGAGCAAATTCGTGCTTTAGGTGAATTAAAAGAAATGGCTAAAATCTACGGATTTGATATTTCTGAACCAGCTACAAATGCTAAAGAAGCTGTTCAATGGCTATACTTCGGATACTTAGCAGCTATCAAACAACAAAATGGTGCTGCGATGTCTATCGGTAACATTGCTACTTTCTTAGATATTTATATTGAAAGAGATTTACAAGATGGAACAATTAATGAGTCTCAAGCTCAAGAATTAATTGACCACTTAGTATTAAAACTACGTTGCGTTAAATTCGCTCGTACTCCAGACTACAACCAATTATTCTCAGGAGACCCAATCTGGGCTACATTAATCGTTGGGGAAATGTTAGATGCTGAAAGATCATTAGTAACTAAAACAGACTTCCGTTTCATCCACACATTAGATAACATGGGTAACTCTCCAGAGCCAAACTTAACTATCCTTTGGTCAACTAAATTACCTACAGGATTCAAAGAGTACTGTTCTGAATCTTCAATCAACCACAGTGCTATTCAATATGAAAGTGATGAATTACTTGCAGACTTCTTAGGAACTTGTGATAAATCTATCGCATGTTGTGTATCTGGTATGACTACTGGTAAAGATATGCAGTTCTTCGGAGCTCGTGCTAACTTAGCTAAAGCATTACTATACACAATCAATGGTGGACGTGACGAATTATCTGGTGATCAAGTAGGACCTAAGACTGAACCTCTACGTGGTGTATTAAACTATGATGAAGTTTGGGCTAAATTTGATGTATTTATGGAATGGTTATGTAAACTGTACATCAATACATTAAACGTAATCCACTACATGCATGATAAATACTCTTACGAAAGCTTAGAAATGGCATTACACGACACTAAAGTTAGAAGATTCATGGCAACAGGTATTGCTGGATTCTCAGTAGCAGTAGACAGTTTATCAGCTATTAAATATGCTAAAGTTACTCCAATCGAAGATGAAACTGGATTAGCAGTTGATTACAAAGTTGAAGGTGAATTCCCAACATTTGGTAACAACGACGATCGTGCAGATGAAATCGCTGTTGAATTACTTAAAGTATTCATGAACAAACTTAAAAAACACCCAACTTACCGTGCAGATGAAACTACAACTTCTATCTTAACTATTACTTCAAACGTAGTATACGGTAAGAAAACTGGTAACACTCCAGATGGACGTCGTGCAGGAGAACCATTCTCTCCAGGTGCTAACCCAATGAACGGACGTGACCAAAGTGGAGCTTTAGCTTGCTTAAGTTCAGTTGCTAAATTACCATACGAATACAGCCGTGATGGAATCAGTTTAACTGCTGCATTCACACCAAACTCATTAGGTAAAACTAAACAAGATCAAATTAAAAACTTAACAGCAATGATGGACGGATACTTCAAAAAAGGTGGTTACCACTTAAATACTAACGTATTTAATAAAGAAACATTACTTAAAGTTATTGAATCTCCAGAAGATTATCCAAACTTCACAATTCGTGTATCAGGATACGCTGTACGTCTAATCAGTTTAACTCCAGAACAACAACGTGACGTATTAAGCCGTACAATGCACCAATTCATGTAATTAAGTAAATAATTAAAAGAAGGTGGAGGCGAAAGGCCTCCACTTTTTAGATTAAAATAATTATATTTTCAGAATACGATATAAGAAAACTATAGAATAGCAAAAGGAGGAAATCGCATATGGAAATGGAAAAAGTAGAAGGAATAGCTATAGAAGAGAAAAAAGAATTGACAGCTAATGTACATTCAGTTGAATCATTTGGTAATGTCGATGGACCAGGGATTAGATATGTGGTATTCTTTCAAGGTTGCATGCTAAGATGTAAATATTGCCATAATCCAGATACATGGAAAATGCATAATCCGGATGCTAAAGTTATGACAGTAGATCAATTAACGAAAGAAATAGTGAAGTATCGTGAATTTTTTGAAGCAAGTGATGGTGGAGGAGTTACAGTAAGTGGTGGAGAATCGCTACTGCAAATTGATTTCATCTTGGAGCTTTTTAGAAAACTAAAGGAATTAGGAATCAATACTTGCGTTGATACTTGTGGAGGTTTTTATGTAAATGCTCCAAGTATGAATGAAAAAGTTTTAGAATTAATTTCATTAACAGATTTATTCTTAGTGGATATTAAACATATTGATGATGAACATCATATGCGTTTGACAAAACGAACTAATAAAAATATTATTCAATTTACTAATTTCCTAAGTGAACATGGGGCGAAAATGTGGATAAGACACGTGCTTGTTCCAAAATGGACAGACGATGATTATTATCTACAAAAACTTCGTGAATATATAGATACGTTACAAGGGGTCGAACGTGTAGAAGTATTACCATATCATGATATGGCAAAATTCAAGTATAAAGAATTAGGAATTGATTATGAATTAAATGATATTAATCCACCTACAAAAGATAGAATAAAAAATGCTATCGAGATTCTAGGTGCACGTTATGATATAAGTTAAATAAATTAAAATGAGTAATTTAAAGTCATATTATTTAGAAATGTCTTTTGAATTACTCATTGTTTTTATAAAAAAGATGACTATAAGTATGAGTTCTCATAGTCATCTTTGTGTATTAATATTATTATTGGGCAGCAGCTGTACCTTCTAGCATAGATTTAATATATGCTTCAACATCACTGTTGCTTGATTTTACGTTATACTCTTCAAATAATTTTTTAAGAGCTTTACTTACGATTGTACTATCTTTCTTAACTGCTTCTTCAGCGGCTTTTTCAGCTAATGCTGGTTTTAATTCATCGAATGATGAATCTTTTTCATCTAATACTTTGATGATGTGGTATCCAAATGAAGTTTTTACAACGTCAGATGTTTTATCTTTGCTTAATGCATAAGCTGCATCTTTAAATTCTTTAACGAATGAGTTGTCCTCTTTAGAAGACCAACCTAAATCTCCACCATTTGATGCATTTGCTGTATCATTTGAATTTTCTTTAGCTAGAGTTGCGAAATCTCCACCGTCTTTAAGTTTTTTAAGAACATCCTCTGCTTTTTTCTTAGCATCTTCATCACTTAATCCATTAGGATTTGATTCACTTTTAACACTTATAAGAATGTGCGCTAGGTGATATTGGTGTTTGTTTTTTTCATAGCTTTCTTTAAGTTTATCGTCGTTTGTTCCAGCGTAATCATTAATTAATAATGTTTGCGCAGCTTTAACTTTTAATCCATCTTTATATTTATCAAGTGTGAATCCTTGTTGTTTTAAAAGTTGTTCGAATTTATCTTTACCACCGTATTGTTCTTGAGCTTTTTGAAGTTGCTCATCGATTGATTTTTGATCAATTTTGTTTTTATATTTATCTAAAAGTACTTTTTGGATCATCATACTTGTAGCCGTTTTAGAAAGTTGGCTGGCTCCAATGCTTTCTACGATATCTTTTTCTGTAACGTCTCCTGCTTTACTAGAGATATATTTAGTCCCTCCAGCAGAGCATCCTGCTAATCCTATAACAGAGATACTAAGTGCTATAGGTAAAATAGCTTTTTTAAACTTTTTCATTAAATTTTGTCCTCCTATGTGTACATATGTATTAATATATCATATTTTTTAATATAAAACAACTAAAGAATCGGTGATATCAATCTTGCGAACGCTTCTTTGATTTTTATAAGTAAACTTCTCTTTTGATATTTAGAAAAAGAAACTAGGGTAGATTTTTCAATATCTTTTAGGAAAATATCTCTGAACTCTTTTGTAGTTTTGTTATCATACATAAATGCGTTTAGCTCGAAGTTTAATTTGAAACTTCTGTAATCAAAGTTAGCACTACCTAAACTTGAAACTTCATCGTCTATAATAATCATCTTAGTATGAATAAATCCATTTTCGTAGATATATGTTTGTGCTCCTAATTCTGCAAGCTCACCAATAAATGAGTATGTAGCCCAATATACGAATATATGATCTGGTTTGTTAGGTACCATAATTCTCACATCAATTCCAGATAATATTGCCATTTTTAATGCATCCATAACACTTTCATCGGGGATGAAGTAGGGTGATTGAATGTATATATATTTCTTAGCCCTAGATATCATGTATAAATAGCTATATTTTATTTTTTGAAGTTTATTATCTGGTCCACTTGAAACTAGTTGAATCGGTAAATAATTATTAACTGGTGTAGAAACATGTTCTGAGGTTAGTTTTAGTTGTTCTGTTTTTTTAGTTGTTTGAGAATTCCAATCATCTATGAAACGATATTCTAAAGCACCTACTGCTTCACCTTCAATGCGGAGGTGAGTATCACGCCAATATCCGAATTTTTTATCTAATCCTAAGTATTCGTCTCCAACATTAAAGCCACCTGTATAACCGATATTACCGTCTATAATAACAATTTTTCTATGGTTTCTATAGTTCATACGAAAGTTAATAAGTGGCAATTTTGATTTGAAGAATTTTTTTATTTTAGCATTGTTTTTTGTAAGTTGTCTCAAAGAAGAAATACTTAATTTTCTTGATCCAATATCATCGTAAAGAATGTATACATCAACACCTTCCAGAAGTTTTTGTTCAAGAAGGCAGAAGAGTTGTTTTCCGATACCATCTTTTTTTAATATATAATATTGGATATGAATGTAGCTCTTAGCGTTTTTTATATCTTCAAATAATAATCTAAATTTTTCTTTTCCATCTGTAATAATTTGAATTTTATTGTTTTTGGATAAAAATGATTTATCAGTTTCAAAATTTAGTTCTATTAGATTTTTGTGCTTATGAATTACTTGTTCATTTATTGTAATTTCATAAGGAACAGTTCTCTTTAATAAGTTTTGTTGATATCTAATTTTTTCATCATCTGAAAAAGGAAATATTTTTTCTCTATATATTGGTCTTCCGAATATTAAATATAGAATAAATCCTAGATATGGTATTAAAAATAACACCAAAATCCATGCCCAAGATGATGTAGTAGTTTGATACTCTAAAAAGACGATTGAAAATGCCAATAAAGTATTAATTACTAAAAATATTGTCAAAACTATATCAAAATTTATATCATTAAAAATAGAAGTTATATAGTAAAAAATACTAGAAATATTAATATTTAATAATTGTAAATTTATATAATTCATAATATATCACTCCTAACTTAATAGTACCTTAAAATACCTGAAATGTCTATTAATATTATTTACATAAACTTTAATCCCTTGCAAATTATTAAAATAAATTTAACACTAAAATAAAAAAGACAGAGTGATTTTGAATATAAAATAATTGAGAGGGAAATCTTTAAAGTGGATTTTAAGCGATAAAATAATTTTTTCAAAGTAAGTTCTAGTAAGAAATCAAAGTGGAAGTTACCTTTTGGAAAAAGGGAAATATCAACAAAAATATTTTATTTATTTTTGTGTTATGAGTTGAATTTTTATGAATTTATATTATAATGGAATAGAGAACAAAAAAGGAGAATGTTATGCCTAATA
>NZ_CAUQNQ010000064.1:0-6859 GCF_963519265.1 uncultured Gemella sp.
ATTAGTAGAAATTATCTAATATTTATGCTATAATAATTTACGGAATACATCTGTATTACTATCGAACCAAATTTTAAGGAGAAAAATTTAATATGCTTGTAGATAAACCATTAAAGCTGTTTTCATTAAATGCTAACATTCCATTAGCACAACAAGTAGCGAAGTCACTAGGAGTAGAATTAAGCAAATGTAGTGTAAAAAAATTCAGTGACGGTGAGGTTTCAATTAATATAGAGGAAAGTGTACGTGGTAGCGAAGTATTCGTACTACAATCAACTAGTGGTCCTGTAAATGACAATTTAATGACTTTATTAATTATGATAGATGCACTTAAACGTGCTTCAGTGGACACTATTAACGTTGTAATTCCTTATTACGGATATGCACGTCAAGATAGAAAAGCAAGAAGTCGTGAACCAATTACTGCTAAATTAGTAGCTAATCTACTAGAGGTAGCAGGAGCAGATCGTATAATTGCATTAGATCTTCACGCTCTTCAAATTCAAGGTTTCTTTGATATTCCAGTTGATCACCTTATGTGTGTACCAATTATTGCGAAATATTTCAAAGAAAAACTTCCAGATATGGAAGAGGTGGTTGTTGTATCACCAGACCACGGTGGTGTAACACGTGCGAGAAAACTGGCAGATGCGTTAAATACACCAATCGCAATTATCGATAAGAGAAGACCAAAACCAAATGTTGCTGAAGTTATGAATATTGTAGGTAACATTGAAGGAAAAACTTGTATCCTTATAGATGATATTATTGACACAGCAGGAACAATTACTTTAGGAGCTCAAGCACTTAAAGATAGAGGAGCAAAAGAAGTTTATGCAAGTTGCTCACATGCTGTATTAAGTGGACAAGCATTAGATAGAATTGAAAATTCTCCAATTAAAGAGTTAGTATATGCTAACACAATTTATATACCAGAAGAGAAAAAATTAGATAAAAT
Organism: uncultured Gemella sp.; assembly: GCF_963519265.1. Classification (GTDB taxonomy): domain Bacteria; phylum Bacillota; class Bacilli; order Staphylococcales; family Gemellaceae; genus Gemella. The sequence continues at coordinate 959 of NZ_CAUQNQ010000064.1, forward strand.
GGTACCGTTATGTGTAGGTGATTTAATAGCTAAAGCTATTTACAAAATCCATAATAACGAACCTGTAAGTGTTCTTTTTGAATAATAATTAATTAAATCAAGCTCTGAGAAGGCAGCGGTGTCCGTTGCCTTCTTTAAGTCATATATTCGATAGTAAATAAAATAATGAGAGGATAACTTATGAAATTAATAGTAGGATTAGGAAATCCAGGTAAACAATACGAAAATACAAGACATAATATTGGTTTTATGGTTCTAGACGAACTAGCAAGATCATGGAATGTAAATTTTGATAAAACTAAATTCAATGCAGAATACGCTATGACGTATCACAATGGAATTAAATATTTATTAGTAAAGCCAACAACATATATGAATTTATCAGGAGAGGCAGTAGGAAAGTTTTATGATTATTTTGAAATTGATATAGAAGATATTTTGATAATCTATGATGACTTAGATACAAAAACTGCAAACTTTAAACTTAAAGCAAAAGGGAGTAGCGGGGGACATAACGGGATTAAGAGTATCATAAGTCACCTTGGAACAGAAAAATTCAATAGACTTAAAATTGGTATAGATAGACCAACTCCACCTATGAAGGTTGTTGATTATGTATTAGGAAGATTTTCAAAAGATGAAATGGTTGAAATTGGAAAAATTTATTCGAAAAGTATAAATTGTATTGAAGATTTTTCTAAAATGAATTTTGTAGATTTGATGAATAAATACAATTAAAGGAATAAATGCAGCATTAGAGGAAGGAAGTTCCCCTCTGCTGCTATTTGTCGTAGGAAGGAGCGTACATGATAAAAGAAAGTCTGTTAGAAATAGTTGATTTGCAATTTGAAAAAAAATATAAAAATATAGGGGTTTATGGACAAAATCTAACAACACGTTCTTTGGAAATATATAACGAATATAAACAAAGTAATAACACTGTTATAGTGCTATCTCAAAGTAAGGCAGAAGCAGAAGAATTATTTGCAATATTAAATGATTTCGAAGAAGAAACATATATTTATCCAGAAATAGATATACTAAAACGTCATACTTCTAAGAGTAATGATTTAGTCCAAAATTCAATAAAAGTACTTGAAAACTTAGTTCATAATATACAAAGCATAATTATTATACCAATAGAAGCTATCTATAGAACAGTAAAAAATCCTAGAGATTTTAAAAATAATAGTTTTGAAATTAGTGAAGATACTGTCATTAGTTTTGATGAGTTACAGAAAAAACTCGTAAATATGGGATATCGACGAGTTGAGAGTGTTGATGTAGTTGGAGAGTTTTCAAAAAGAGGTAGTATAGTTGATATTTTTAGTCCATTAAGTGAAAAGCCTATCAGGTTGGATTTCTTTGATGATGAGCTTGATAGTATGAGGATTTTTGATGAAATTACTCAAAGATCTCTGGATAGAATTGATAGTGCAGTTATTTATCCAACAAGTGATTTTTTCCTTACTTCTGAAGAAAAAGATATAGTTGTTGAGAAAATACTCTCTAAGTTGGACGATAAAAAGATACAAGAAGATGAAAATTATCAAGAAATTAGTACTTATCTTAAAGAAAAAATAGAAATCTATAGAGCAACAGGAGATTTTAGTGACTTAGAGAGTTTCTCAAATTTAATTTATGAAAATTCATTTAGTATTGTAGATTATTTAAATGATGATACTATTATCTTCTATGACAATTATCACAAAATCTTAGAAAAAATAGAAGGATTAAGAGAGTATTTTTTAACAAGTTTACAGGAAATGAATAGAAGCTATATCTATCAAGATGTAATAGACAATATAGCATTTGAAAAGATTCAAAATTTAGATAGTAGAAAATACTATTTATCTACTTTAAAATTAAATGATAAAATTATCGAGAAAAACTATAACTTAGATATAATTGACTTAGCATATTATTCAAGTGAAGAGTATTTAGCTAAGGAAATTAGAGAAAAATTAACAGATAATTATAAGGTAATAATTTCATTAAATACTCAAAAGCAAAGAGATTATGTCGAAAAAGTTCTGTTTGATAATTATTTTTATGATGATATTTACTACGGTGTTAAAGAAGGGAAAATTTTTATTGATGTAAATAAATATCACCTTAAGGGGTTAGAGGATAGAAAGAATAAAATATTTTTATTAACACCTCGTGAACTCTTTACAGAAGAAGAGAGAAAAAAACGTCGCGTAAAATTCAAATATACTAACTCAGAAAAAATACGAAATTATCAAGAGTTAAATATTGGTGATTATATTGTTCATGTTAGCCATGGGATTGGACTTTATGAGGGTATAGAAAATGTCGAAGTAGGAGGAGTATATAAAGACTTCTTAAAGATTGTCTACGATGGTGGAGATATTATTTATGTAGATATAAATAATATGAACTATATTCAAAAATATACAGCTTCTACAGACAACAGAAAACCTGCACTGAATAAACTAGGTACGAAAAATTGGCAAAAAACTAAAAGTAGAGTTCGTAAAGAAATTGAAGATATTTCTGAGGACTTGATTAAACTGTATATCAAACGTGAGTTGAGTTCGGGATATGCATATAGTTTTGACGGTAGTATGCAGGCTGAATTTGAAGCTGATTTCGCATTTACTCCAACTGAAGATCAGGTAAAAGCTACTGAAGAAATCAAAAGAGATATGGAAAAAGAACGTCCAATGGATAGACTCCTTTGCGGAGATGTTGGATTTGGTAAAACGGAAGTAGCAATGAGGGTTGCATTTAAAGCTGTTACCGATAATAAGCAAGTAGCTGTTTTAGTCCCCACGACTCTTCTTGCTGAACAACACTATGATAACTTTGTAAGTAGATTTGCGAATTTTCCTATTAATATAGAAGTTGTTAGTAGGTTTAAATCTGCAAAAGATATTACAGAAATTTGTAAAAAACTTGAAGAAGGTAAGATTGATATCATCGTAGGAACGCATAAACTATTAAACGATAAGTTTAAATATAGAGATTTAGGTTTATTAATAATAGATGAAGAACAACGTTTCGGAGTTAAACATAAAGAAAAAATTAAACATCTAAAAAATACAGTAGACGTACTTACTCTTAGTGCTACACCTATACCAAGAACACTGCATATGAGTTTGATTGGAATTAGGGATTTATCTGTAATAGAGACACCACCAAGAGAACGACAACCTATCCAGACATTCGTAACAGCTCAGAATAAAATGGTTATCAAAGAAGCGGTTATGAATGAGGTGAACCGTGGAGGTCAGGTATTTTATGTTTATAATAGAGTAGAAACAATTGATGAAAAATACTTAGAGTTAAAACGATTATTGCCTGATATTAATATAGCGTATGCACATGGTCGTATGAGTCAAAGAGAACTTGAGAATATTATGTCAGATGTTATCGATAGAAAATATGACATGTTAATATCAACGACTATTATAGAAACGGGTATTGATATTTCAAATGTAAATACTTTGATTGTCGAAGATGCTGATCGTTTTGGATTAAGTCAATTGTATCAACTTCGTGGACGAGTTGGACGAAGTAGTAGAGAAGCCTATGCATACTTAATGTATGAACCGTTTAAATCATTAACAGAAAACTCGGAGAAAAGATTATCAGCGATTAAGAACTTTACTTCTCTAGGAAGTGGATTCAAGATTGCGATGCAGGACTTATCTATTCGAGGAGCAGGGGATGTTCTAGGTGGGAGACAACATGGATTTATCGATTCGGTAGGTTATACGTTATATTCTCAAATGTTAGAACAAGAAATTCAGGCTAAAAAAGGAATTTTAGAACCTTTATTAGAGAAAGATAGAACTCAAGACGTTAGTTACTATGAAAATATAATTAAAGAAGCTACTCCAAAAATTAAAAAAGATATTTTTGAAGTTGAAACAGATGACCTAGAGATTAAACTTAATGTAGATGCCTTTATTCCAAAAGAGTATATCTCTAATGATGCGGATAAAATAGATTTCTATAAGAGATTAAATAACGTCGTAAGTGATGAAGAAATAGAAAGTATTGTGGAAGATTTAATAGATAGATTCTCTGATTTTGGAGAAGAAGTAAATAATCTAATAGATATTTGTTATTTAAAAGTTATGGCAAAAAATACTATGGTTACTAGTATAAAAGAATTAGCCAATAAGGTTGTTATAACATTCGATAAAGAAATTATGAATAATCTAAAAGGAAAAGAATTATTTACAGATTTAACTCCTCATAAAGATACTCGTATTATTGCCAAGGATGGATTTTTCCTTGAGATTGATAAAAAAGAAAGATATAGCATCAGGCGAATTAGAGAAATGTTAGCTATTGTGAATAATAATTTGGAGGAAAATCATGAATAAAAATAGATGTTCATGGGCAAAAGCTCCCTTAGATATTAAATATCATGATAATGAATGGGGCAGAGAAACTCATGATGAACAGATGCTATTCGAATATTTAGTATTAGAGGGTATGCAAGCAGGATTAAGTTGGTCGTTAATATTAAAAAAACGTGAGAATTTTAAACGTGCTTTTGATAATTTTGATTATAATATTTGTGCAAATTATACTGATGAATATTTAGAATCATTAAGGGAAGATGAAAGTATTATAAGAAATAAGTTGAAAATCTATTCAGTTAGAAAAAATGCTCTTGCATTTATTAAAGTACAAAAAGAATTTGGGAGTTTTGATAAATATATCTGGGGTTTTACAGAATATAAAAAAATCAATAATAAGTTAGAAAGCTACAAGGATGCACCGAGTGAGTCTGAGCTTTCAATAAAAATTAGTAAAGATTTGAAAAAAAGAGGATTTAATTTTGTAGGTGGTACTATTATCTATAGCTATTTACAAGCGATTGGAATGATAAATGATCATGAAAAAGGTTGTTTTTGTTATGAAGAATGCTGTTAGTAAATAAATAATGTAGTTAATATCATAAGTTTATTTACTTAGCTCATAGATGAAATCCGGATATAGCTTTACTTTAAATAAAATAACGTCTATAATAGATTAGGATATTTAATTACAAGATTGGATTTTATAAATGGATAAGAGAATTGTTAAAATTGAAGAAATAAAAGACAATGAGGTCTTTGTAAGCATATTTTTAGAAGAAATAAAAAAAATACAAGAAATCCCAAAAATGCCGAAGTGTGAGTTTTTGCACATTGGAGCGACGAGTACAACACAGGTATTGGGAGAAAAAATTGTAGATATGCTTGTTGTTGTTGAGAATTTACACGAGATAACAACATTTGATGAGAAAAGGTTAAACAATATAGGTTATCATAGAATAGCTCATAATGGAATAAAAGGTGTAATTAAGTACGCTAGAATAATTGATTATTTAACAATGAGCTATGATGTAGTATTAAATGTAGTCCAACGAGATACAGAAGTACACAAAGATTTTATAAAAGTTAGAGAAGTTTTTAATAATGAAGATTTAAAAAATGACTATAATTCATTTAAAAAGAAAAATAAAGACCTTTCATTTAAAGATTATTCAGCACAGAAAATAATATTTATAAATGAAATGTTAAAAAGGATTGAAAACTATGATTAAGATAAAAAAAATTGAAGAAGTTCTTCAAAGTAGTAAAGTATTATATAACGAACCTTTAAGAAATTATAGTTTCACAAAAACTGGCGGAAATGCTGAGATTTTAGTGAAAATTAATAACGAAAAAGATTTGCAAAATGTAATATCATATAGTAGCGAAAATAATATTAAATTAACTATACTTGGTAATGGTTCGAATGTATTAATTTCTGATAACGGAATTCAAGGGATAGTAGCCTTAACTAGTGATATGAATAATATAGAGTTACTAGAAGGAGAGGTTATTTCTTGTTATGCGGGATTAACGTTAAAAGAACTTACAGACTTTTGTATTG
>NZ_CAUQNQ010000065.1:0-6688 GCF_963519265.1 uncultured Gemella sp.
CAGAAGTGAAACCAAACAATGGTAACACAAACGCTGGTACTAACAACAATGCTGGTACAGAAGTGAAACCTGGAAATAATGATAACGCAGGAAATAATAAACCTGAAAACAAACCTGCTCCAGAAAATAAACCTAATAATAATTCAAATGCAGAAAACACTAACACAAACAACAACGTAACTCCATCTGAAGATATAATAAACAATATATTCTCAAATGATGCTTCAGGGGTTAAAGTTACTTTAACTGATAAAACAACTGCAGCAAAACTTTCTGCAACTCCTGTAGAAGATAAAGCCTTAGCAAGTTCAGTTCTAGAAAAATTAAACTTACCTGCAGACAATCAAATCAGAATATTAGATTTAAAACTTCTAGACAAAGACAATCATGTAGTTAATTCAAATGCAAAACGTACAGTTGCCATTGTCTTAAAAGAAGATGAAAAAGATGTTGCTATCTATCACATAAAAGATAACGGGGAGTTAAAATTAATAGACTCTACTACAAAAGATGGTGTTGTAACATTTGAAATAGATCACTTCAGTAAATTCGCAATAGTATCTAATAAACCTAAACAAACTTCATCAAATATCAACAATTCAAAATCAGGAAAACATTTAGCTAAAACTGGTCTATCAAATAATAATTTAGCTTCATTAGCTGCTATGGGACTAGTATTAAGCGGTGCACTAATATTAGGAAGAAGAAAAAATAGAAAATAATATTATTTCTAAACAATATTTATTAAATTAATTCTAAGAGAGGCAATTTTGAAAACATACTTCTAAATTGGGTTCTTTGTCAAGTACGGTTGATTTTAAAAATTAGGAAGAAGCTATGCTATATTAAGTAGTATAGCTTTTTTCCTATTTTTTCGTTTTATTTATTATTTAAATATAAACATTACACTAGTATATAAATAATCAATTAAAATTAATTTTCAGAAAAATTATGAAAAATTACACTCAATTAATTGATTTTATGTGAGAAATAAGGTAGAATTATACTTATAACAAAATTAAAAGGAAAATATTAATGAATAGAGATGCGTATTTTTATTTAGAAATGAAAGAGCATGAGTTGAAAGTTCCATATACGGGGAAAAATCGTCGTATTAGGGTTCTTTTGCCAAAAGGTTATGCTCAAGATGAACATAAACATTATCCAGTAGTATATATGAACGATGGACAAAATGTATTTTATAGTGGAGAATCTTTTAGTGGGCATTCATGGAAGGTGATACCAGCAATAAAAAGAAATCCTGATATGCCAAAAATGATAATAGTTGGAATTGATAATGATAATGAGGGAAGAATGAATGAATATGCTCCTTGGAAGTTTTCAAGTTTACCAATATTAACTTTTGGTCTGACATTAGGAGGATTAGGTTCTGAGTACGCTGATTTCTTTGTAAATGTAGTTAAACCATTTATAGATAGTACATATCGTACAAAACCACAACGAGAATATACAGCGATGATTGGTAGTTCTTTAGGTGCTAATATATCACAATATATTGGTTTAGAACATAAAGATGTCGTAGGTTGTTTGGGAGTATTTTCATCTGCAAATTGGTTGAATAAACCAGAATTTGATAGATTTATTTCGAAACATAAGGTTTCAGATCAAAGAGTATATATCGAAGTTGGAACGAACGAGGGAGATGACACAGATAAGCAATTAGCAAATGGTAACCTAAAACAATTATATATTGATGCAAGTTTAGATTATTATCGTCAGCTAATTGATGCTGGTTTATCTACAAGTGAGTTGAAATTAAATGTTGTAGCTAATGGAGAACACAGTGAGGAGTGTTGGGCTAAATATTTACCAGAGTGTTTAAGATTTATAAGTGAAAATTGGTAAAAATATTTTTTTAGAAAATGGAGGTTTTAGGATTGAATATAGAGAATTTGAGTCATTATAGTGGAAATTTAGGAAGAGAAATGGTTCTTAATAGGTATGGACATGCGGGATTACCGATTGTTGTGTTTCCATCATCAGGTGGGACACACAATGAGTATTATGATTTTGGGATGATTCATGCTTGTGAAAGTTTTATAAATGAAGGAAAAGTACAATTTTTCACATTATCAAGTGTTGATAGTGAATCATGGTTATGTGACTGGAAAAATGGTCACGATAGAGCATTAGCTCATACACAGTATGAAAAGTATGTTATTGAAGAAGCTATTCCATTTATTAAACATAAAACAGGTTGGTTTGGACAAATGATGGCTACTGGCTGTAGTATGGGAGGATATCACTCGTTTAATATTTTCCTACAACATCCGGATGTATTTGGTAAAGTAATTTCACTTAGTGGAGTTTATGATGCTAGATTTTTCGTAGGTGAATATGGAAATGATGAGTTAATATATAGAAATTCACCTAGTGATAATATTTGGAATCAAAATGATGGGTGGTTTATTGACCACTATAGAAACGCTGATATTATTGTATGTACGGGTCTAGGACCATGGGAGCAAGATGGACTTCCATCATTTTACAGTTTGAAAAGAGCATTTGAAGAAAAGAATATTCCAGCATGGTTTGATGTTTGGGGCGAGGATGTTGCCCATGACTGGCCTTGGTGGAGAATACAAATGCCATACTTTTTAGATAAATTAAATTTATAATAAAGTTAAGAGGAGACAAAGATTTATGAATTACATAGTTATATCACCATATTACCCACACAATTTTCAAAAATTTTCTATTGAGTTAAAAAATCAAGGGATTAATGTACTTGGAATAGGTGAAGAGCCATATGAACAGTTAGACCAAAGACTTAAAGAAGCATTAACTGAATATTTTAGAGTTAATAGTCTTGATGATGTTGATGAAGTGAAACGTGCTGTTGCATTCTTATATCATAAGCACGGGCATATTGATAGAATAGAATCACAAAATGAGCACTGGATGGAATTAGATGCTGCACTTCGTACACAGTTTAATGTGTTCGGTTTAAAAGAGAACGATCTTAAAAAGACAAAACATAAATCAGAGATGAAAAAATACTTCGAAAAAGCAGGAGTACCTGTAGTACCTGGTTTCTTAGTGAAAAAAGAAGGTGACATCGAAAAAGGTGTGAAAAAATTAAAATTACCATTAATAGCTAAGCCAGATAATGGAGTAGGAGCATCAGCAACTTATAAACTTAAAGATAAGAAAGATGTAGAAAATTTCAAAAAAGAATGGGATGGAAATACTCATTATTTCTTAGAGCCTTTTGTAGATAACTCTGATATCGTAACTTTTGATGGATTAGTAGATGCTAAAGGGAATATTGTTTTTTACACTAGTATCGTCTATTATCACACTCCATTAGATTTATTAAATAATAATACTCTTGATTGGGTTTATTATATAGATAAGGATTTAGATCCAAAACTAGTAGAATATGGTAAAAATGCAGTAAAAGCATTTGGTATGAAAGAAAGATTCTTCCATATTGAATTTTTCAAAACTAAAGATGATTATATCGCAATCGAGTATAATAATCGTCCAGCGGGAGCTTTTGCAGTAGACGTATATAACTTTGCACATTCAACAGATTATTTTAGAGTTTATGCTGAAGTAGTTAATGGAGCATTTAATGGATTAAATGTTGATGAAAAATATGGATTAGCTTCAACACGCCGTGATTATAAAGATTATGTATATTCAGATGAAGATATTAGAAATAAATATCAAGATAAATTAAAAGCTGTTTTAAGAATGCCTGAAGCTTTTGCTGAATTACAAGGTAATACAATGTATGTTCTTGTTGCTGATACTCTTGAAGAAATGAAAGAGATGGAAAGATTTGTAGGGAAGTTAAAATAAATTTATAGTGAAGTGGGACTGTCCCAAAAGTCCTAAATTTTAACAAAGTGTATATGAGAACTCATAGACGCAGTGGTTTATTGATATCTAAATTCGTTTTATAAAAGCTTTTTAGATGTCTAATAAACTTTGCGGGAGTGACTCGACAAAATCGATTTCGATATGTATCCCTTTTACTGGACAAGCCAGTGAAAGGGATATTTTTATATCTTGAGGAATGATATGTAATAACTATTTGACTCTTTTTGACAACGTGTACATTTCTTGAATTACTAAAAGAAGTGTGTTAAGATTTAAATGAAAATTATAAAAGGAGAATAGCATGAAAATATCTAGAGAACATTTAGAACTATTAGCGGGAAACTTTCAGAGTATAGATGAAACAACTAAGGAAATAATTAATTTAGAGGCTATATTAACGCTTCCTAAGGGGACAGAACATTTTTTAAGTGATATTCATGGAGAATATGAAGCATTTGATCACATTTTAAGAAATGGTTCAGGTATTATTAAAGAAAAACTTAAAGAGGTATTTGGCAATAGACTTCCTAGAAAAGATTTAAATCTTTTAGCTACTATTATTTATTATCCAGAAGAAAAATTAAATCTTATAAGAAAAGAATATGATGTGTGTGACTATAAAGAATTTCAAAAAATTATCCTTTTACGTTTATTAGAGGTAACGCAAGTAGCAGCAAGAAAGTACACTAGATCCAAAGTCAGAAAAATTTTACCAAAAGATTTTAAGTATATTATTGATGAATTACTTTATAAAATGCAGAGTAGTGATAAGAATGATTACTATGATAAAATTCTTGAGAATATTATTGAATTAGGTGCGGGTGACAAGTTTATTATTGAATTATCATTAAGTATCCACAAGTTAACAATCGATCACTTGCATATTGTTGGTGATATTTATGATAGAGGACCTTTTCCTGATAAAATAATGGATAGACTACTAGATTATCATTCTGTAGATATTCAATGGGGAAATCATGATATGTTATGGATAGGTGCTTATCTTGGAGATAGAATATCATTAGCAAATGTAATCAGAATATGTGCAAGATATGATAATTTAGATATTATAGAAGATAGATATGGAATTCCTATTAGAAATTTATTAAACTTTAGTGAAAAGTATTATAAAGATGATGACTGTAAAGAGTTTTTACCGAAACTTTCTAAAGATGATGAGCTGAAATATAGTGAGCATGAAATTATGCAAATAGCTAGAATGCATAAGGCTATGGCAATAATTCAATTCAAATTAGAAAAACAGATTATTGATAAACATCCTGAGTTTGATTTGGAATCAAGAGCGTTATTAGATAAAATTGACTTTGAAAAAGAAACTGTAAAAATTTGTGGTAAAGAATATCCATTAACGTCATGTAATTTCCCAACAGTTGATAAAGAAAATCCATATTTATTAACGGATGAAGAAGAAAAGATTATTAATAGATTAAAAGAATCATTTATAGCAAGTGAAAAATTAAAAAAACATGTTGAATTATTTATTAATAAAGGTGGCATGTATTGCTGCTATAATGGGAATCTACTTCTTCATGGTTGTATGCCAGTCGATGAGGATGGAAACTTCCAGGAATTTTCTTATGGAGGAAAGAAATATGCAGGTAAGAAGCTACTAGACTTTTTCGATAAAAAAATTCGTAGCATATTTTATTGTGGTTGTAGAGAAGATAATGGATTATTCTTTTACTTATGGCAAGGCAGATATTCTCCGTTATTTGGTAAATGTGATATGACGACGTTCGAAAGATATTTTATAGAGGATAAATCTACTCATGAAGAAGTAAAAAATGCGTATTATGAACTAAGAGACAATGAAGAATTTTGTATTAAGTTATTAAATGAGTTTGGCTTAACTAGTGAGGGACATATTATAAATGGGCATACTCCTGTTAAGGAAACAAAAGGGGAAAATCCGATTAAAGCTAATGGTAGAACGATTGTTATTGATGGTGGAATGTCTAGAGCTTATCATAAAACGACAGGGCATGGTGGTTATACTTTAACTTACAATTCTTATGGGTTACAGATAATGAGCCATGATATATTCCAAAGTAAAGAAGAAGCAATCAAAAATGAGACGGATATTATTTCAACTAAGAGAGTTGTAGATAAATTATGTCGAAAAAAAGTAGCAGATACTGATAGTGGAGTAAGAATAAAAAAACAAATTGAATTATTAAAAATTTTATTAGAAGAATATCGCCAAGGGACAATTTGTGAAAGATATTAGTTAATATAAATCGATATTCTGAGTTTCTTTGTATTTAAGGGGGGAGAGATATGATGAAGATTTTATTAAGTATACTAGAGATTTTAATGCTACTAGGAATAATAACAAACTATAAACTATTAAAAAAAAGAAAAGAAGAAAAAGAGAAGAATAATTAATTAGTCGATGATTTATTAAATTGATAGATGTAAAAAGAAGGAGCTTAAAATCTCCTTCTTTTTATGAAAAATGATGTAAAGAATATTATTTTTGTAAAAGTAGAATGCAGTACAATAGATATAATATTCAAATAAAATTTTAGAAAAATTAAAATTTTTGTTGACAACAGTTAAAAAGTATATTATACTAATAAACAGTTAATTGAATATGTACCTCACAAAGTAAGTGAGGTAGAGGTTGCGATTTTTATCAGTAAGGTAATTGAAAGTGTAGGACTTGATGATATTACTTGAAAGGAAACGTCGCCGAAATAATATTAATCCTATGTTAATATTATTGGGGCTATACTGAACTAAGTATAGAACTGTCATAGTCGTGAGGCTATGTTGCGCTACTAATATCTTGTTTTGGAGAGATAATGTGAAGTATAAC
>NZ_CAUQNQ010000066.1:0-6518 GCF_963519265.1 uncultured Gemella sp.
GAGGCTATGTTGCGCTACTAATATCTTGTTTTGGAGAGATAATGTGAAGTATAACTCCGTACAAATATGGTAGAAGGTTATGCTTTTTTATTTTTATCAAGGAGGTTTTTATTATGACAAACAACAGCAATAACAACAATGCAACAGAAGTAAAAAGAAATTTACAATCACGTCATATTAGTATGATTGCTATCGGAGGATGTATTGGTAGTGGATTATTCATGACAAGTGGTCAAGCAATTCAAAGTGCGGGACCTGGGGGAGCTATTGTAGCTTACTTATGTATCGGACTTATGGTATATTTCTTAATGACATCATTAGGGGAAATGGCGACATATCTTCCTACATCAGGGTCATTTAGTACATATGCTACACGTTATGTAGATCCTTCATTAGGATTTGCTTTAGGATGGAACTATTGGTTTAACTGGGTAATTACAGTAGCGGCTGACGTAGAATTATCTGCATTAGCTATTAGTTATTGGGAGCCTATGCGAGTACTTCCTCACTGGGCTTGGAGCTTATTATTCCTAGTTATTATTATCGCTTTAAACTCACTTAGTGTTAAAGTTTATGGTGAAAGTGAATATTGGTTTGCACTTATTAAAGTAGTAGTAGTAATCATCTTCCTAGTAGTAGGATGCTTAACTATCTTTGGTATTTTAGGTGGAGAATACATCGGATTCAAAAACTTAACAATTGGTGATGCACCATTCGTTGGAGAAGATTCTTCATTATCTGGACAAATCCTTGCTACACTTGGAGTATTTTTAATCGCTGGATATTCATTCCAAGGTACTGAGTTAATCGGTATTACAGCTGGAGAAAGTGAAAACCCAGAGAAAAGTATTCCAAAAGCTGTAAAACAAGTATTCTGGAGAATTTTAATTTTCTACGTGCTAGCTATCTTAGTAATCGGATTATTAATTCCTTATACTTCACCAGATTTATTAGGAGCTGCAAGTGCTGAAGAAATTGCTAAATCACCATTTACAATTGTCTTCAAAAATGCAGGATTTGCTTTAGCAGCAAGTGTAATGAACGCAGTAATCTTAACATCAATCCTATCAGCTGGTAACTCTGGTATGTATGCATCAACAAGAATGCTTTATGCTATGAGTAAAGAAAAATTAGCTTATCCAATATTTGGACGTGTAACAAAATACGGAACACCAGTTATCTCATTAATCGCAACTGCTGTAGTAGTATTCTTAATCTTCTTAATCCAACTTACAAATGCTAATGCTTATACTTATATCGTAGCAGCGAGTGGATTAACAGGATTTATCGCATGGTTAGGTATTGCATTAAGTCACTATAGATTCAGAAGAGCATTTATTGCTCAAGGTAGAGATTTAAATGACCTTAAATATAGAGCAAAATGGTTCCCAGTAGGTCCAATTATCGCTTTAGTATTATGTATCATCGTTATTATCGGTCAAGACACAGAGCTTATTACTAAAGGAGTGGTTAACTGGAGTGGAATGTTAACAACATACATGGGAGTTCCAATCTTCTTATTCTTCTATCTATATCACAAAATTAGATATAAAACAAAAATGATACCTTTAGATAAAGTTGACTTATCTCAAGATGTAGATGTAAAATAATAAAAAATTTAATCCTAGTTCGAATTCGAACTAGGATTTTTTGGGAGTGACTCAAAAATCGTGATTTCGAAGAAACAAGATTTTGTAGAGTCACTCCCGTACAGTTTATTGATATCTAAAAAGTTTTAATAAAGCGAATTTAGATATCAATAAACCACTGCATCTATGAGTTATCATATGAACTTTGTTACATTTTAGGACTTTTGGATCAGCACTTTTTTGATGAACCTATAAATAAAGATGTAGAAGTAGTTTGAATTTTAAATTTATAGGTAGTGAAGATTTGATATAAATACTTAAAATTTGAAATATTATAGTTGAATTAAAGGAAATTTTTTCAATTTTATGGTAAAATGAAGGGTAGATTAAATTTAGAAAGAGGAGGAATTTCTGTGAATCTTGAATACCCATATAGTTATCAAAATGTAGAAGATATGGCGAGTAAATATTTATCAGATGAGCAAATTAAAATTATAAGAAAAGCTTATGAATTTGCAAAAATTGCTCACGAAGGACAATTTAGAAAATCAGGGGACCCATATATATTACACCCAGTTCAAGTTGCAGGAATTTTAACTGAGCTTAAATTAGATTATGCAACGATTTGTGCTGGTTTCTTGCATGATGTTGTGGAAGATACTAAGTATACGTTTGATGATATTAAAGAAACATTCGGTGAAGATATAGCGGTAATAGTAGATGGGGTTACAAAACTAGATAAGGTAAAATTCCGTTCTAAAAAGCAATCACAAGCAGAAAATCATAGAAAACTTTTTGTATCGATAGCGAAAGATTTACGAGTTATTTTTGTAAAACTTGCTGATAGACTTCATAATATGAGAACTATGAAGTATATGCGTGAGGAAAAACAACGTGAAATTTCTAGTGAAACACTTGAAATTTATGCACCGTTAGCTCATAGATTGGGGATAAGTTCAGTAAAATGGGAACTAGAAGACACCTCTCTTAGATATTTACATCCATCACAATATTTTTCAATAGTAGGGATGATGAAACAGAAGAGAAGTGCAAGGGAAGAGAGTATAAAAGATGCATGCTCTAGTATAACATCAATTTTAGCTGATAATAATATAAAAGCACAGGTTACTGGAAGACCAAAACATATTTATAGTATTTATAAAAAAATGGTTAAACAAAATAAAACTTTTGACCAAATATATGATCTCCTTGCGGTGCGTGTTTTAGTAGACAGTGTAGCTGACTGTTATGCAACGCTAGGACTTGTAAATAATCTTTGGGTTCCAATTCCAGGAAGAATTAAAGACTACATCGCAATGCCAAAACCGAATATGTATCAATCGCTTCATACTACGGTAATTGCACCTGATGGACAAACTTTAGAAGTTCAAATTAGGACTTATGAAATGCATGAAATTGCCGAGAAAGGGATTGCTGCACACTGGGCATATAAAGAAGGTAAGAAGGTTAATAAGAATAATAACTTTTATGAAAAATTAAATTGGTTCCAAAAAATTGCAGAAAATGATGAAACTGAAGCAACTGCCGAAAGCTTTATGGAATCATTGAAAGTAGACTTATTAAGTGATAAAATCTATGTGTTTACGCCAAATAGTGATATTATAGAATTACCAAAAGGTTCATGTATTGTTGACTTTGCATATGCAATTCACTCAGAAGTTGGTAATAAGATGGTAGGAGCTACTGTAAATGATAAAATAGAACCATTCGATTATGTGTTATCAACTGGTGAAATTTGTGATATTCGTACTAGTAAAAACTCTACAGGACCAAAACGTTCATGGCTAGAAATAGCTACATCATCACAAACTAAATCGAAAATTAAAGCATTCTTTAAAAAAGCAGCGCGTGAAGAAAATCTAGTTAAAGGTGAAATCTTGTTAAAAGATGAGATTAAAGCTAATAACTTTGATATTGATGAAGTTCTTACAGAAGAAAATATTGCAATTGCTTTAAATAAATATAAATTTGCTAATCTTGAAGAAATGTATGTTGCCATAGGATATGGAGGAATTACAGCGAATAAAGTTTTTGCAAGATTAACAGAAAAAATTAGAAAAGAAAAGATGACTCAAGCAAAAATTGAGAAACTTTTCAATGCAGAAGAAACTAAAAAAATAGTAACTGAAACAGGGGTTTATGTAAAAGGAGTAGATAATATCCTTGTAAGATTATCTAAATGTTGTCAGCCGATTCCAGGAGATGATATTGTAGGTTTTATAACAAAAGGTCGTGGTGTTACAGTTCATAGAAATAATTGTCCTAACTTAAGTGAAGAAGATAATGCAAGATTATTGGATGTTGAATGGGTTGAAAGTCTAAATGCTCGTCGCTACAGCGTTACACTACAAATTCATGCTTTTGATAGAGAACTGTTATTGCAAAACGTTCTATTAACATTGAGTGAAAGTAGAGTTGAGATTAAAAAACTTAATTCTGAATCTAAAGCTGATAAGACATGCGTTATTACGATAGGAATATATGTGAAAAATGTTAATGAATGTGATTATATGATTAAAAAATTACGACAAATTCAAGACGTATACAGCGTAGAAAGAATAGTAAAATAGGTGAATGTATGAAAATCATATTACAAAAGGTAAAAAAAGCTAGTGTTAGTGTTGATAATAAAATTGTGGGAAGTATAGATAAAGGATACTGTCTTTTAGTAGGAGTGCATAAAGAATCTACAGAGGAAGATGCGAAATACTTAGCTAAAAAAGTTGCGCAAGCTCGTTTATTTGAAGATGAAAATGACAAAATAAACCTGAGTCTTAAAGATGTTGATGGGAGTATTTTATCAGTTTCGCAGTTCACCTTATATGCTGACACGAAAAAAGGCAATAGACCTAGTTTTACGAATGCTGCTGGAGCAGAAAAAGCTAATGAATTATATGAAAAATTTAATAAATTTTTAAGAGAAGAAGGAGTAACGGTAGAAACTGGAATTTTTCAGACTATGATGGAAGTGAACATAGTTAATGATGGTCCTGTTACTATTGTTTACGAAAAACTATCAACAGGAAATTAATATGAGAATAAAAAGAAGAAACAAGAATGGAGTATTATTTTTAATATCTGTACTTTTATTAGTGTTAGTTGTAGGTGGAGTAGTTACGTATATTGGAGAAAAGATGAGCTTATCCGCTGAATCTGAAAACAATATTACTATTTCGAAAGAGATTGAACTTAGAACTGGGCCTGACGATACTTATCCTACATTAAAAAAGGTAACAGCTGGTGATAATGTAGAAATGTTAAGTAAATCAGATACTTGGTATGAAGTAAAAACGAAGGATAGTTTTGTTGGCTGGATACCGGGATGGAGTATTTTGGGAAGTGGTCAGAAAAGTCCAGAAGATCAAAATAAGGAAAAGTTAGCTTCATATTCAGTATTATTGAATCCAATTATAAAACAAGATGATAGTTCTGATTATAAAGGAGTATCTTCTAAATCTTATAATTTGAAAACAGCTAAACAGCTAAAAGAGATATTAGAAAAAGATGGAGTAAAAGCAATACTTACAAGGGAAAGTGATGAAACTTATCCTACAAAAGAAGAAATCGCAAAACTTGCCGCTGAAAACTCAGTGGAAATGTTAGTAGATATTGATACCAATAATGATAGTAATAAAGATGTTTTTGGTGTGAAGGTTTATTACTTAACGCAAGAATCAGCTATAGTTGCTAGAAGTATCGAAAAGAATCTTTCAGAACATTATATTTCAAGAGTATCATCATCAGAAAAACAGTCAACTTTTGCGCAACTAAGCGATAAACTTCCACAAGTTAAGCTGATTTCTGGTAATATCGGAAATAAAATTGATGCTGACTTACTAAATGATGAGATTGCCAATAAACAATTCATAGAATCTTTAAAAGATGGTGTTGAAGGGTATTTATACTATTTAATCAATATCGATAATTATAATGCAAAACGAAAAGAACAGTTACTTAATTTACCACAAAAAGGACTTTCTGTGCCTATGTATTATATGAAACAAGATGCATATAAAAATATAGCGTATGGTCTTGATGGTAAGAAAACGATTGAAGATAATGGTGATGCTATTGTTTCGCTAGCGATGATTGCAAAATATATCGGTAAAGATGAAGCAACTGTGGAAGAACTTGCTTCTTGGGCAGGTAATAAATACTACATCAGAAATCAAGGGACTCAACCTACGATTATTACAGCTTTCGCTGAAAAATATAATCTAAAAGTTGAACGTGTTGAAACTGATAAATTAGTAGAAAACTTGGAAGATGCACTGAAAGACAATAAACCTATACTTGTTAGACTAAAATCAGGTGTATTTGGTGATAGAGTAACATATAAAGTTATTCGAGGTTACGAAGATGATAAATTCTATATAAATGATCCGAATGACGATGATGTTAAACTTACAAGTTATAATGGTTTCACAGAAAATGATATTAAAAATAACCTAGCTCAAGCATGGGTATTTAGCAAATAGAAAAAAAGATTAATCTAGAAAAATTCTAGGTTAATCTTTTTTATTGAAATAATTAAATTATCTATTGACTTAAAGATTAAAATGCAATATAATAGTTAACGCGGTTAACTAATTAGTTAACATTGTGAACTAATTCATAAAATTAAAGGAGGTAGAAAATGAGCGTAGATGAAATTTCATATCATAAAGCAATGGATATGCTGGAAGAATTTAGGTTGATAATGAAAAAATTTCATAAGAAAAGTGATGTACCGTATAGAAAACCTGAATTTCAAGCAATGTTATTTTTATCTTGTAAAGAAAAAATTACGATGCAGGAATTAGGTGAAGAACTACATGTGACAAAACCTAGAGTTACAGCACTTGTAAGTGAACTACTAGAAAAAGATTTTGTTGTTCAAAGTACGGATGAAAAAGATAAAAGGAAAAA
>NZ_CAUQNQ010000067.1:0-6402 GCF_963519265.1 uncultured Gemella sp.
TTGCTAAGAAAATTAAAATTAGAAAATTTCCAGAACTTATTTTCCAATATGACACAACAGCCGAATATGCTTTACACATTGAAAGCCTAATAGCTAGTGTCAGTAAAAAAGAAAAAGACGAAGAATAATTAGAATAGAGGAGCGACTTAATTACTGTGATTTATTAACGTCACTTTGATTAAGTCGCCTCAATATGGTTTATACTGTTTTGAAATATTTAAATAGGGTTGATTCTAAAGCCCAAAATTTCAAAAAGTTTATATGAAACTTATAGACATAGCGGCTTATTGATAGCTAAATTCGCTTTATGAAAGTTTTTTATATATCTGATAAATTTTTAGGGACTGACTCGATAAAATTGATTTCTCTGGAATCACGATTTTTTGAATCATTCCCATTTATGAACTATATTATCTAATTGTTTAAGTTTAAAGCTTTTAAGTATAAAGTAATATACTTAGTTTTATAGAATTAAAGAATTAAAGGAGAAAACAATGTTACAAGTAACGAATTTAGGTTTACGTTTTGCAGATAGAAAGCTATTTGAAGATGTAAATATAAAATTTACAAATGGTAACTGCTACGGTTTAATCGGGGCTAATGGAGCAGGTAAAACAACATTCTTAAAATTATTATCTGGTGAATTAGATTCACAACAAGGGCATGTTTCTTTAGGGAAAGGTGAACGTCTTGCAGTACTTCGTCAAAACCACTTCGCATATGAAGAAAACAGAGTTATTGATGTTGTAATGATGGGTCACGAACGTCTTTGGGATGTTATGAACCGTAAAAATGAAATTTATATGAAAGATCCATTTACTGAAGAAGATGGAATCATTGCTGCTGAACTTGAAGGTGAGTTTGCGGAGATGGATGGTTGGACTGCAGAAAGTGATGCGGCTCAACTTCTTGAAGGTTTAGGAATTGCAGTCGAATTCCACGATATGCTTATGGGAGAACTTGATAATGCTATTAAGGTTAAAGTTCTTTTAGCTCAAGCATTATTTGGTAATCCAGATGTACTTCTTCTGGATGAGCCTACCAACGGTCTTGATATTAGTGCAATCAAGTGGTTAGAAGAGTTCTTAATTAACTTTGAGAACACTGTTATTGTAGTCAGCCACGATCGTCACTTTTTAAATAATATTTGTACTCACATTTGTGACTTAGACTTTGGTAAAATCCAACTTTACGTTGGTAACTATGACTTCTGGTACCAATCTAGTCAACTTGCTAGAAGAATGGCAGAAGATAACAACAAGAAAAAAGAAGAAAAAATTAAAGAATTACAAGAATTCATCGCACGTTTCTCTGCGAATGCTTCTAAATCTAAACAAGCGACAAGTAGAAAGAAAATGCTTGATAAAATTACTCTTGACGATATTAAACCAAGTAGCCGTCGTTATCCATACGTTCGCTTCACACCAGATCGTGAAATTGGAAATGACTTACTTATCGTTGAAGGTGTAAGCAAAACTGTAGAAGGTAAAGAAGTATTAAGTAATGTAAGCTTCACAGTAAATCCTAATGATAAAGTTATTTTACTAGGGGATGAAGTATCTAAAACTACATTACTAAAAATTCTTGCTGGTGAAATGGAACCAGATAGTGGAACAGTTAAATGGGGTATTACAACTTCTAGAAGTTATATGCCAAAAGATAACTCTGAATACTTTGAAGGATTAAAACTTTCATTAGTAGAATGGCTTCGCCAATATGCTTCTCCTGAAGAGGAAAGTGAAGCATACTTACGTTCATTCTTAGGAAGAATGTTATTCTCTGGTGAAGAAGCACTTAAACGTGCCCACGTATTATCAGGGGGAGAAAAAATGCGTTGTATGTTATCTAAGATGATGTTATCTAAAGCTAACGTTATTCTTTTAGATGAGCCTACAAACCACCTTGACTTGGAATCTATTACAGCGGTCAATGAAGGTATTATTGCTTTCAAAGGTTCTGTATTCTTCACCTCTCATGACTATGAGTTTATTCAAACAATAGCTAATAGAGTAGTTGAATTAACACCAGAAGGTGCAATCAACAAAGAGATGGATTACGAAAACTACCTAAGATTCAAAGGTATTATAGATTAATAAAAGAAGGAGATATACTGTTTTGGTATATCTCCTTTTAGTATTGTGATTAAAAAATCACTTTCTCAAAAACTTGTTTTGTAACATCGCTAAATGCTGCAACTTCTTCTTGAGAGAATCTATTGAACTCAATAGAATCTATATCTAGTAAGGCTACAACTTTATCATTTTGGATAATCGGAATTACTAGCTCACTATTTGTGGCACTATCGCATGCAATATGCCCTGGGAACTTATGTACATCCTCAACATAAATAGTTTCACGAGTTGTATAGCAGTGACCACATACACCTTTGTTAAATGGTATACGAGTGCAAGCTACTTTTCCTTGAAATGGTCCTAAAACTAGGTTGTTGTTTTCTTCATCTAATAAATAGAAACCAACCCAGTTTGTATTTGGCAAGTACTCTTTGTATAAAGCTGAAAGGTTTGATAAATTAGTAATTAAATTATCTTCTCCTGACACTAAAGCAGTCGCTTGACTTATAAATAATTGTTTATTTTCTACTATATTCATTAAAATACCTCTTTTAAAAGACTTTATTATATTTTCGCATAATAGTAATAAAAAATAAAGTGATAAGAGTTATAGATATAAAAAGAATATACTTTATAAGATTTTGTCGAGCCACTGAGCCTATAAGTTATAATATACACTTATTTAAAATTTAGAACCTTTTGGTCAACTCCTTTTATTATTTATAATTATTTATACATTGACTTGTAAAACTTATAATTAATAAAAAATATTTAGTTATTTGTTTGTTAAAAAAAATTGAAAAAAATTTAAAAAAATGATTGAAACACTTTGTTTTTTGGAATAAAAATGGTATAATTTTGTTAGGTTATTGTATTAATAAACGTAAAAAATTAAATATAAAATTTCAGGGGGAAGATATATGACATATATATTTTTATTTGTGTGTATCCTTGTTCTTGGAGGAGTAGTAGCACTATTCGTCTTTAGAAATAGGAAAAAACAAGATTTATACCCTCTTTTAGTTATGAAAGATGAGCTAGAGAGAGAAACACTATCTGATGATTTGAAAAAAGTAAAAGCGCTGGAAATTGCTGGTAAAGCTGAAAAACTTTATGCTCAATGGGAAAGCGAATGGTACGAAATTCAGAGTATCGATATTGAAGAACTTGACAGAGATCTTTATAGTGCAGAAACTTATATTGATAAATTTAATTTCAAACGTGCTGATGAAGTAATTATGAATAGTGGTGAATTAATCGCTAATATTAAAGATAGAATTGCTGGAATTAGAAGAGAAATTAAAGAATTAACAGAAGTTGAACCTAGAAATAGAGAACTATATGAAGAAATCGTAGTTGAGTACAAAGAGCTTAATAGAGAACTATTAGCTAAGCGTCATCAATATGGAGCAGCAGCAGAACAATTTGAACAAAATATCAAAGAAATAGCTCCACAACTTGATGATTTCAAACTTCTAACATCTACTGGTAAGTACATCGAAGCACAAGATAAAATTAATACTGTTAAGGGATTAATTGATAATCTTAAAGAAAGAATGGAAGTACTGCCTGATCTGTTAAAAGAAATTGAAAAAACTTGTCCAGCTCAAATACAGTCATTAAGACTTAAAGTTGAGGAAATGGAGAAAAAAGGGTTTAAACTTACTCACTTAGAAATTTCAAGTAAAATTGAAAGTATTGTTTGGCAATTAAGCGATGCTCGTGAAAAAGTTAAATCTGGAGATATTGATCTAATTGAAAACATTCTTGATGGTATTTATGATGTTATCGATGAAGTTTCTAATGATCTTAAAAAAGAACTTGATTATAAAAAATACATTGAGGAAAACTATAGAGAAATCACTAATAAACTTGAATTACAAGATAAATTAAACGAAGCTCTATACAATAATATTCAAGAAATTAAAAATAGATACCAAATTTATCAAAAAGATGAAGAAATGGTTGCTAACTACTATGATGAGTTAAGTGATTTACTTGATGTTAAACATGATATTGATGTGTATATTAATAATCAACCAAAACTTAACTATAAAGACTTAAAAGAAAAAGTAGAATTATTAGGTCAAGGATTAGAAAAAATTGAAGAAGACCAAACAAATTATTCTAGATACTTAACAAGTCTTCGTGAAGAAGAAGGTCACGCTCGTGAAAAACTTATCTTTATTAATCAAGAAAAAGAAGTTATTAAACGTAAATTAGATAATTCACGCGTTCCAGGATTCAGTGATAGATTTATTGTTTTATATAAAGATGTAACTGATAGTTATAGATATGCAATTGAGGAACTTAAAAAAGAACCTATCAATATCGATTTACTAAAACGTGCAGTTGCTGAAGCAGAGGAATCATTAGATATTTATTCTTCTGAAGTAAATAACATTCTTACTGATATTGAATTAATAGAAAAACTTATTCGTTATGCAAACAGATACAGAAAAGATAATGTTGAATTCCATCAACAATTAACAGTTGCTGAACAATATTATAGAGAGTATCGTTACAACAAAACTCTAGAAATTATTAGAAATTCTCTAGACAAAGTTGAACCAGGCGCATACGAAAGAATAAGAAATTCAGTAAAACCTAGATAATAAAGAAGCCCTAGTTTTAGAAATAAAACTAGGGTGTTTTTTTGGTTATAAAACATTTTTAGAGGGATAATTAAGAACTACTGTTACTATAAAATGTTATAGTAACAGTAGTTGATTTTATATTTTATTATTTTCTCTTTAGGTTATAGTAACCTAAACTAGAAAAGTAGAATACTGCTTCTATAGTTGCTATAAAGAAAGTAGTAGGTAGGGAAGTGTAATATGAAAGAGTAATCCCTGCCCATGTACCAATTAGAGCGAATAATATTGATATAGCAATCATTAGACCTACTTTATTAGTAAGATATCTTGCTGCACTAGCGGGAACGGTTAATAGGACGAACATCAATAATGCTCCAACAACAGGAACTGTAATACTAGTTGCAACTGATAATAAAACTAGGAAAAAGATAGAAATAAATTTTCCATTTAATCCTAAGGCGCGTGCACCAATTGCATCGAAAGAATCAAATTTAATTTTTCTATAAAAGATAGAAAGTAATAGTATTACAGCAAGTGCTAGTGTAAATATCAATTTTACATCATCTCTAGTAATTGAAACAACACTACCGAACAGAATGTTGTTAACATAACTTGTACTTTTAGGTGTTAGTGATAGGAATAATAATCCTAAACCTAAGAATATTCCTAACATTACGCTTACTGTAGCTTCACGTCTAAATGCTTTCACACTTAGATGACCTACTAGATAAGACATAGTAATAGTGAATATTAATAGCCCGTAAATTGGGTTAATACCTAAGAAAACAGCAAAGGCTGCACCAGCGAACCCAACATGTGAAAGTGTGTGTGAGATAAATGACATGTTTCTAGCCATTACAAACACACCGATATAGCCTGCCATTACAGCTACAATAGTTCCAGCTATAAAGGCATTCTGCATAAAATCATAATTAAGCATAATTGTTATCTCCTACATAATGTTTGCATAGCTTTAGATTATTTTTTTCTATATTGTAATCTTCTATACTAATAAATTTGAAGCAACCTTCCTCGAGATAGAGTATTTTATCAACGTATTTTTCATCGATAAGTGATAGTTCATGTGTTATACAAAGAGTAATGATATTTTCTTTCTTTGTAATTTCTTTAACCAGAGTCATACATTCAATTTCACTAGTCTTATCTAAATTTGATGTAAACTCATCAAGAAGTAGTAGGTTTGGTTTATTTACTAATGCTTGTGCTAAAAATACACGTTGTTTTTCACCACCTGAGAGAGTGCCTATAGATTTATTTTGAAGTTTTAGTGAATTTGTTAATTCTAGTGCTTCTTTAATACTTGCTTTTTCTTTTTTGCTAAGCCATGGTAAAAATCCTTTTTGAATAGGAAGTGATACAAAGTCAGAGGCAGATAAGGGAAGTTCTTCATCTATTTGTCTGAACTGAGGAACATATCCAAGAGTTGGATTTTCTCCAACAAGTGTAATCTGGCTAGTTTTATTTAATTTTTCTAATATATTGTTTAATAATGTTGTTTTACCAACACCATTTTTTCCAACAACAGCAACAACATCTCCTGAAGATACAGAAAATGAAATATTATCCAGTATTGTTTTATCTCCTATTGAATAAGTGAGATTTTTTAATTTAAGTTCAGCCATAAAATCTCCTAAGTAAATTTTAAATTTTTATTTTTAATATAAAAAAGAAGAGATACGATTTAGAATCTCTTCTTTATATTATACTACATA
>NZ_CAUQNQ010000068.1:0-6392 GCF_963519265.1 uncultured Gemella sp.
CAAAATGATTATATTCTACACCATTTTCATCTAAAAATCGCATAGCATTTGTTTTTAATTCTTTTTTCTTAGCCATAATAGTACCTCATTATTTAATTTCTTCATAGGACTAGCCTAAAAGTCCTAGATTTTAAAAAAGTTTACAAGAAAACTCATAGACGCAGTGGTTTATTGATATCTAAATGCGCTTTATAAAAGCTTTTTAGATATCTAATAAACTTTGCGGGGGTGACTCGACAAAATCGATTTCTACGAAATCACGATTTTTGAGTCACTCCCTTATTTTACTCCAAACTTTGCCTACTGTCAAAATCTGTTTCAAATTATTTGAAAAAATACCAACCTCAAGAGCTAGATCTTCTATATCTTTGAGATCGGTATTTGAATTTTTATTTTAACACAAAGTGCCCTTCTTCAACTTCTTCGAATTTTTCACTGCCAGTTATTACTATTTCCTCTGCACTAACTTCGAATTCTTCAAACATCTTTCTAGCTCTTACCGGATCAATTATAGGCATAGAACTTAGAAGACGCTTTGTATAAACGTGCTGCGGATTTTTCATAATCTGTGCTGTTGTTCCTAATTCTACTAGATTACCTCTATACATTACAGCTATTCTATCTGCGATATACTCTACTACACCTAAATTATGTGAGATGAATAAATATGTTAGAGAGAATTTTTCTTGTAAATCTTTTAATAAATTAATTACCTGTGCTTGTGTTGAAGCATCTAAAGCAGAAGTTGGTTCATCGCATAAAATGAAATCTGGTCTTGTTACAACTGCACGAGCAATACCAATACGTTGACGTTGCCCTCCACTAAAAGCATTTGATAATTTTAACGCATCCTCATTAGAAATTCCCACAAACTCTAGTATTTCTAACGCTTTTTTCTTCGCTGTTTCTTTATCCTCTTTGTGTAAAGCTTCCATAACTATATCTAAAGCACTCATTCTCGGATTTAGTGATGAATAAGGATCTTGGAATATAATTTGCATCTTGCTATATACTTCTGCAAGCTCTTTTTTTGACATTTTTGTTAAAGACTTTTCATTACCTTCTACAAAAACTTCCCCTGATGTGAATGGATCAATATTTAAAATCCCCTTACCTAGGGTAGTCTTTCCACTTCCAGATTCACCTACTACAGCTAGCGTCTCAGCTTTATAAATATCTAAACTAATATCATTAACAGCTATAGTTTCTTTGACTTCTTTGCCCATTCCTTTAGACTTATAAACTTTTCGTACATTTTTTAGTTTTAAATACTCTTTACTCATTACTCCACCTCTTTCAGATACTCATGAGTATCGCTAAGTTTTTGCCAAGTATAGTGTTTGTCATCTTCCTTATAATCAACAGTAAGAAGTTCTTTATCAGTGTTTTCTAATCTTGCCGCTGCAAGAAGTTGTTTTGTATATGGGTGTTGTGCATTGCTGAAGATTTCTTCAACATTTCCTTTTTCGACAACTCTACCTCTATACATAATATACACATAGTTACACATTCCAGCTATTACACCGAAGTCGTGACTAACTAGTGCAACACTAAGTTCTGTTTCTTTTTGTAATTTTTTAATAAGAGATAAAATCTGTGCTTGAACCGTAACGTCTAAAGCTGTTGTTGGCTCATCTGCTACCAATAACTTAGGATTTGCAAGTAATGCCATAGCTATTAATATTCTTTGACGCATACCACCAGATAATTCATGTGGATATTGCTCCATTCTAAGTGGTGCATTAAGAATTCCTACTTTTTCTAGTTGCTCTATTGCTAATTTTTTCGCATCTTCTTTAGACTTATTTTGGAATCTTTCTATTACTTCTATTAAATGAAAACCAATTGTTCTAACTGGATCTAGTGAAGTCATAGGGTTTTGAAAAATCATAGAGATTGGTAACTTTTCACCCTTCTTAACTTCCTTTCCATCAAAGTTAAACTTATCATTTTTATCAAAAATATTGTTAGGAAGAATAGACATTATGCTACGCATCAGAATACTTTTTCCACTACCTGATTCTCCAACAACACCAGTGATATGACCTTTTCTAAAATTAATATCGATACCGTGTATTAACTGTTTATCTACTTCTTTATTTGGTTTATAATTAACCGTTAGATTTTTTAATTCTACTATATTTGTCATACTATTCTCCCTCCTTTTGAATATATTTTGTAAGTAAGTTACCAATATTATTGAATGAATAAATTGTTAACATTACAAATAATCCAGGGATGATAGCCATATGAGGAGCACGTTGTAGACTTTGTTGTGCATTTTGTAGTAATGTTCCCCAAGAAGTCATAGGTTGTTGAATACCAAGACCTAAGAAACTAAGTGCCGCCTCTGTCATTATTGCGTTTGCTATTGAAGCACTCGCTGCTACTACTAAAGTTGGTATTATAGCTGGAATAATGTGTTTCTTTAGGATAGAGATAGTTTTTACACCGCTAAATCTGCTATATACAACGTAGTCATATTCCTTTGCCGATAGAGTTTCTGCTCGAACTAATCTCGCAAGACGCATCCATGAAAAACATCCTATTACTATAATTATTGAACCAATTCCTGGTTTTAAAAATACACTAAGTACAATTACTAATACTAACCATGGAATAGATGATAATACATCAACTAAACGCATAAGTAAAGTATCAACTACTCCACCAACATAACCTGCTATAAGTCCTACTATCGTCCCGATTGTTACGGCAGTCACCATTGCTAGTAACCCTACTATAAGAGAAATACGCCCTCCATAGATTACTCGAATAAAGTAATCACGACCTACCTCATCAGTCCCAAATAAGTGTTGTAAACTTGGCGATTGAGATAGATTTGCTACATCAGTAGCCGCTGGATCAATAGGAAGTAAAGGTGCTATTAATGATACAAACACTAATATTGCTATAAAAATAAGTGAAAAAATATAAATTTTTGAACTCTTAGCTATTTTAATAAATCTTTTCATCTTATTTACCTCCTCTTCTAATTCTAGGATCTACTATAGAGTAAAGTATATCTGAAATTAAATTACCTACTATTACTAGTGTAGCTGACAATAACATTACAGCCATTATAATAGGATAATCTAATGCTCTAGTTGCTTGTGTGATATATGGTCCAATTCCTGGCCAACTAAATACTGTTTCTGTAATAATCGCTCCAGTTACTAACATCGGCAGTGACATACCTACTTGAGTTATTACTGGTATTAGTACATTTTTTATAATATGTCTTGTAAAAATTTGAGTTTTTGTCGCTTGAAAAGCTTGTTGAACTACTACATACTCTTCATTTGTTTGACTTAAAGCTGAAGATCTTACATAACGTGTAAGTTCTGCGAAGAATACAATTGTTAATGTTAGATATGGCATAATAAAGTGTGATAAGAAATCACCAAAATCGCCCTC
This sequence comes from uncultured Gemella sp., assembly GCF_963519265.1. Taxonomy (GTDB): domain Bacteria; phylum Bacillota; class Bacilli; order Staphylococcales; family Gemellaceae; genus Gemella. The sequence goes on from NZ_CAUQNQ010000068.1 coordinate 3,418, forward strand.
TTTACCAATTGTGTGCATTCCTATTATTGGGAATAAGTTTAATTGATATCCTAAAACATAGATAAATATCATTGCTATCCAAAATGATGGAGTAGCAATTCCTAATGAAGCAACGGCATCGATAAGTTTATCTTGCCATTTACCTTTATTTGCAGCCGCTAATAATCCTAGTACTATTGCAATCACTAATGCTGTTACATATGCAGGTAATACTAATGATATTGTATTAGGTATCTTCGCTAGAATTTCCTCTCCTACACTATTGTGAGTTACTAGTGAGTGCCCGAAGTTCCCGCTTAATATTTGTCCTAACCAATCCACATACTGAATTAAGAATGGTTTATTAAGTCCACTTTGCTCACGAAGAATATTAATTTCTTCTTGTGACATATTCGACGTTATCTGTGCATCGATAGCATCATATGGTGCTAAATGTATTAAAGTAAATACTATAAACGATATTACTAAAAGTAATGGTACTGCTTGTAATATACGTTTCAAAATATATCGAATCATACAATCTCCTTAAAATTTTAATTACTATATTTTTATGAAATTCATTTATAATTTATCACAAATCTTTTTGATATAAATCATAAATGAACGTTCCCCTTAAAACTAACAAAGCGAGGGAGATACTATAAAATCTTATTATAAATAGGATTTTATCGTACTCCCCCTCATACTATATTTTATTTTCCACTACTATTACTATTTAAGAGTAATTTTTGATAAATCATCAAATGTGTAGATTGGTACTAACTTAGCATCGTTAACATTTCCAACACGTTTGTTAACCGCTAAGATTTTTTGGTTATCTACGATTGGGTATAGGTATGCTTGGTTAGCAATTTCTTGTTGAAGGTTTTTGTACACTTCTTTACGTTTAGTTTCATCTAATTCAGCTGCACCTTGTTTAAATAATCCATCAATTTTTTCACTTCTGTATTGGAAGTAATTTGAAGTACCATTTGATCCAAATAGCTTAGAGTATAAATCAGGATCGTTACCCATGATATATCCACCTAAGAATAGGTTATAAGCTTTAGAACCAGGTTTTCTTAACTCTGTAAAGATAGCTGTTTCATCTCCACCACGAAGCTCTACATTAATCCCTACTGCTTGCAATTGTTGTTGGATGAATGTTGCTTGGATAGTATTTGCAGCATCGTTACTTGCATATCCTAAGTTAAGTTTCAAGTTAGAAACTCCCGCTTCTTTTAATAGTGATTTTGCTTTTTCAACATTTTGAGTATATTTCTCTACATCATCAGTATGGAATGGATTTTTCGGTGGTAAGAATGAATAAGGGTTTTGGTAGTATTTACTGTCTAAGTAAGCTGCTTTATTCATATCTTCTTTGTTTAATGCGTATAAAATAGCTTGTCTAACTTTAACATCTTTTAATTCATCTGTGTTTGTGTTTAGTCCTAAGTATCCGATACGGTTTTCACTGTAAGGATAAGTATCGATATTTTTAGAATCTAAATCTTTAATTGCAGCAGGTAATACATATGCTGCATCTACCTCACCTTTTTGTAATGCTACTTTTGTAGTATCAGCACTTTTAATAATACGTAGTACTACATTTTTAACTTTTGGCTTACCATTGTAATAATTTTCATTCGCTTCAAATTTAATGTATTCTCCACGTTTGTTTTCTACTAATTTGTATGGTCCAGTTCCTACTGGTGTTTCTTTTAATTCTTTAACTGAGAAGTCAGATACATTTCCATAAACGTGTTTTGGAATAATGTAAGTTTCATTCGCAATGTTATTTGCCGCAGCTGCACTTGGTTCTGGGAACTTAAATACTACAGTGTAGTCATCTACTTTCTCAATAGTTATCGGTTTGTCTCCGATCCATAAGTTTTTAAAGTTTCCATTTTCTTTTTTAGCTTTTGTTTGATAAGTGAAGACTACATCATCAGCTGTGAATTTTTGTCCATCAGACCACTTTACATCTTTTCTTAAGTTAACTTTTAAACTAAGACCATCTTTTGCAAGTTCAGTAGATTCTGCTAAGGCATATTCTTTTGAACCATCCCCATTGACTTTGATTAATGGTGAGTAAATAATATTAGTCATTGTTAATCCCCAACGGTCACTTACCTTGATTGGGTTAGTTGATGATGGATCATCACCAATAGCATACGTGAAAGTATCTTTATCTTGAGAAGTGGTAATTGTGTTTTGCGTTTTTGAACTACATGCTGTTACAACACTCATTACTAACGCTAGTGCTCCTATAAACAATTTGTTCTTTTTCATTCTTTTTTCCTCCTTGATTTTAAGTCCTATTTTTCTAACTACAAATTATTTTGGTTTCCCCTATTTAATAATGGTTAAATACATTTGTCTATTCGACAGTGAGAGACTTACATTGCTACTCATGTATTAATTAAATAGACTATATTTTATAATTAAGAATAATAAAACCAGATATTATTTAACATTGAACGAATGAAATCAATGCTAGTTTAGTTTACTGTATTATATATAAATATGTCAATTTATGTGCTTACTTTTATCATTTACTTTAATTATATAATTCTTTTGTTGGGAGTGACTCGAAAATCGTGATTTCGGAGAAACAAGATTTTGTAGAGTCACTTTCCGCAGTGGTTTATTAGATATCTAAAAAGCTTTTATAAAGCGAATTTAGATATCAATAAACCACTGCGTCTATAAGTTCGCATATGAACTTTATTAAATTTTAGGACTTTTGGTTTAGAACCTAAAGTATTATTAATTTTCTGATCCCCAAACTTCTTCTACGATTTCTTTTATTAGGGCTATTTTCTTCCATTGATCTTCTTCAGTAATCACGTTTCCTTCTTCTGTAGAAGCAAAACCACATTGTGTACTTAAGTATATATTTTCTAATGGTACGTATTCGCTAGCTTCTTTAATTCTTGCAATTACTTCTTCTTTATCTTCTAAATCTGCAAATTTAGATGTAATTAATCCTAAAA
>NZ_CAUQNQ010000069.1:0-6375 GCF_963519265.1 uncultured Gemella sp.
GTAGACAAGAAGAACTTATTAAAGATTTAGAAAGTATCAAGAATAGTTTAGTTTCTCTAGATAGAACTTATATGAAATATCACGACGAAGAGTTAGAGCTAGTTCAGAAGAAAGAATCTCTTCAATCACAATTAAGTGTTATTGAGGAAAGAAAAAATAATAGAACTCTGAGAAGTGAAAAAATTAATGATGATATTAAATATCTTGAGGAAAGACAACAAAACCTTGAGAATAAGTTAGCAGAAAGAGAAAATCTAAATTCTGAAACTAAAAGTAAAATTCAAAAGATTAATAAAGAAATCTCTTCATTAGAATCAGGAGAAGAGAGTAAATTAGAATTAATTGAAAGAAAAATAGAAGAATTAAAAGATAACTATTATAGCTTAATAAATGAAGAAACTAAACTCGAAAATAGTATAGAGTTTGCCAAGAAAAATCTAGAGAGTGCTGATGAAAATAGTAAAGAAATTCTAGATAATATAGAAAGACAAAAACAAGTTTTAGGTATAAAAACAGAAGAGATTGCAGCAGCTACTGAAGAACAAAAAGTTCTAAACGAGCAGCTAGCTAATCTTCAAAAAGAACTTGATATATTAGTTGAAAAAAATATTTTAATTAATTCAAATGGAAAAAATATCGAGGAACAAATTCGCACAGGATACAATTTTAAGAGTAACCTTGAAAATCGTAAGAAGTTCTTAGAAGATCAGATTAATAATTTAAGTTTTTACAATATTGGAGTAAAAGAAATTCTTGCTAATAAGGATGTTCTAGCTGGTGTTCACAATAGTGTAGCGAATATTGTAGGATTTGATAACGAATATGCTGTTGCAATTGATATTGCTTTAGGGCAAGCACAACAAAATATTATTGTTGAAAATGAGAATGTTGCTAAAGAGTGTATTAATCACTTAAAGAAAACTAATAAAGGTAGAGTTACATTTTTACCATTAAATAATATTAAAGCAAAAGCTATAGCGAGTGATGTTTATAGAACAGTTGTAAATGAAGAAGGATTTATCAATATTGCTGAGAATCTAATAACTGTTGATAGTGAGTACAAAAATATAATATCTCACTTATTAGGGCTTGTTATTATCGTTGATAATATGGATAATGCCAATAGAATAGCACGTAAGATTAATTTTAGAAATAGAATTATTACGCTTGATGGGCAAATCATCAATAGTGGTGGATCTATCACTGGTGGTGCTATTAATAAAAATAATAACTCATCTATTAAACATAAGGCTGAACTTGATGAGCTAGTGCAGAATCTTGACAAAATTAATGAAAAGATTGAGAAATTAGCAAATGAGAAGAGTCTATTGGAGAGTCAACAACAAGAGGTAATGGACGAAATCCTGAATTCTAAATCTGTGAAAGAAGATGTGATTTTAAAACTTAAGCAATTAGAATTAAGTATAAATCATAAAAACTCTGAAGTTTCCGATATTAAAGTGAATATAGAATTAAATGAGAAAAAACTACTAGAATTCAAAGATACTGAAGATAATTCGAGTAATATTGTTGAGTTAACTCAAAGCCTGGAGAAAATTAGAGTAGATCTACGAAAACTTGATGAGAAAATTAAGGAAGAAAGTAGTAAGAAACAAAATGCCCAAAGTGCAGAGGAATTATTCTTAGAGAAAATTGCTGAGCTTAAGATTGAAAAATCAAAATTAGAAGAGACAACTAAGCATGGTTTAGAGTTAATAGAATCACTATTAGCTGATATAACAGATATAAATGAGCAACTAACAAGATTAGAAATGTCTAAAGATGCGGAGTCTTTAAGTGAGGAAGATGAGCAAAAAATATTAGAAAATAACTCTAAAATAATTGCTGAATGCGGCGAACGATTAACAACGCTTAAGACGTTATTATCAGATCTTGATATGGAAAAAACAGGATTATTCAAACGCGAAAAAGAAATTACCCTAGCTCAACAAAGAAATAACGAAAGTCTACGTCAAAAAACTTCAGAATTTGAAAAATTAACTGTAGAACAGACGAAGATAGAAGTTAAAATTGATGAATATCTAGAAAACCTTGTTACTAACTATAATGTAACATATGAGAGTGTATTAAACAGATTAACTGCTGAAAATATTGAAGAAGTACCTTCATATAAGAATGATGTAGTAAGACTTCGTAAAGAGATTGTAGAGTTAGGTAATATTAACTTAAATGCTATTGCTGAGTTTGAAGAAATCAAAGAACGTTATGATTTCTATAATGAGCAAATTACCGATCTTGTAGAAGCGAAAGAAAAACTAGAAGAGACTATTGCAGAGATTGATAAAGAAGTAAAAGAACGCTTCTTAACAACATTTGTTAAAGTAGCAGAGAACTTCAATAAAATATTTAAAGAATTGTTCAAAGGTGGTTATGCAGATATGACTTTAGAATCACCAAATGACATATTAAATACTGGAATAGTAATCGAAGCTTCACCTCCTGGTAAAAAACTTCAAAACCTTTCATTATTATCGGGTGGGGAGAAATCATTAACTGCGATAAGTTTATTATTTGCGATATTGCAGGTTAAAAATCCACCATTTGTAGTGCTAGATGAGGTGGAAGCGGCACTTGATGAAGAGAATGTTAATAGATTTGCAAAATTCTTAAAAGTTTATTCGGAGAATAATCAATTCTTAGTTATCACACACAGACGAGGAACTATGGAGGCTATGGATACTTTATACGGAGTAACAATGCAAGAAAAAGGTATTAGTTATATCTTAGAATTAGAGTTGAAAGATGTTATCGAGAACTTCGAAGAGGTTATAGAGTAAGTAGATAAACTTTTATAATAGGTTAAAAGACACGATTAAGTTTAAACTTAACCGTGTCTTTTTGACGTTAATTTGAATAAAATAAATTCTTTATAAACCCGTACCATACATATATTACGATAATTAGTGCTAGTAATTCAATTAGGTGAATTAAAATATTTAGAATAGAAAATTCAGCTAGTTGATAATAAACCCTAGTTTTTTGAAATGATATCGCGCAAATCACTAATGGGAAAGTGAAAGCGGAAAAGCTAGGATAGAATTTTCTTTTTAGTAAATAAGGTAATTGAATTAAAACAAATATAAACAATAATATTGTAAGTGGTATTAGTATTGCTAGTATTATGTTACTTTTTTGTGTTACTCCAATCATATAACTAGCTAGTAAAAGTCCACCAGGTGCAGAAAATACAGTAATAGTCGGATAATCTCCATCTTTATAATGTTTATATTTATAAACTCTATAAAAAACAAAAGGTAATAATACTAAATAGTTAATATAAGAAAAGTAGAAGTAAATTAATCCTAGTGTTTCTAAGTTGTAATTTATTGCTGTTACTGTCACAACAGCTGGTCCAACAAAGGTAATAAACCAAGTTGGATAGATTTTATTAATATGTCTTTCCTTTATTATAAAATTATAAATTGCATAACAAACAACACAAAAATCTAGAAAGATTCCAATTATCCATACTGGCATACTCAATAGCCCGATATATTTTTTTGAAAATGAAGCAAGTAGCATAATTGTCATAGGGTATGTTGCCAGTACTGTCGCTACAACTGGATTTTCCATTTCTTTTTTTAATTTGTCAAATTCCAACACAAACTTAATAGTTAAAAGTACAATTATTATCAAAGATAATAGATTAAATAATAACTGTAGGGAAGAGGAATATGGTTGTAATAAATTTCCTAATGCAGCAGAACCTAATGCTAAGCCTGCAATTGGTGTAGGCAAGTTTTTAATTATATTCATAAACAACTCCTAATTTTTATTCTACTTTTATTGTATAAGATTTCTTGTAATAATTCAATAATTTTTCTGTTGACATTTTATACAAAATAATTTACAATAAGAAACAAGTGTTACCTATCGATGGAGGTTTGAATATGGCACCAAAATTTAAATTTACTAAAGAAGAGGTTTTGACTGTAACTATAGACTTTATAAGAGAAAATGGAATAGAAGCATTAACTGCAAGAGAGTTAGCTAAAAAATTGGAGTCATCTACTAAAGTAATATTTAGTTTGTTCTATAATATGAAAAATTTAGAAGATGAAGCAAAGTTTGTTGCAGAAAATATTTTTTCAGAAAAAGTTAATTTAGCTTTAAAAGATGATAGTCCATTTAAACGATTAGGAGTAGAGTATATATTATTTTCAAAAAATGAACCTAAATTATTTCAATGGTTATTTATGAGAAAAGGTATAGAAGTAGAAAGTTTTAAAGATTTTCTTCCAATGCGAGACTATGAATATAAATCAGTAATTGAGTCTATAGATAAAGAGTATAAAATTTCAATAGAAAATGCAAAAAAATTTTATGAGCACTTATTTATATATAGTCATGGTATTGCAACATTAACAGTTACGGGAATATATAATTTTACACCGTCTGAAATTATTGAGTACATGGCAGAAGTAGCTAAAAGTTTAATAGTACAATATTTAAGGGAGATTGATTAAATGATTACAGCAAAAAATATTAAGAAAAAATATAATGATCAAGAAGTTTTAAGGGGAATAGATTTAAAAATTGATAAAAATGAATTTGTTGTTATACTTGGGGCTTCAGGTTCAGGGAAATCTACATTATTAAATATTTTATCTGGTTTAGAAAAGTCAGATTTAGGAGAAGTTGTATATGATAATGAGTCTATAAGTGATTACTCAGAAAAACAATTAACAAAGTTTCGTAAAGACAAAATAGGATTTGTTTTCCAACAATATTATTTATTAAATAATTTAACAGTAGAACAAAATGTTAAAGTAGGAGCTAATTTAGCGGATAATAAAGAGTATGTTGATATTATAAAGGACTTAGGATTAGAAGATAAATTAAGTAAATATCCTAATGAGTTATCTGGAGGAGAGCAACAGCGTGTTTCAATTGCGAGAGCATTAGCTAAGAAGCCAACTGTACTGTTTTTAGATGAACCAACAGGAGCTTTAGATGAGGAAACTGGAAGAAAAATATTAGAGTACTTATTAAAACTAAAAGATAAATCAAACTTTACAATGATAATGGTAACTCATAATGAGAATATTGCTGAGCTTGCAAATAAGATAATTCATGTAGGTAGTGGTAGAGTAACTTCTATTGAAGAAAACTGTACACCTAAATCTGTAGAAGAGATAGGATGGTAATTATATGCTAGTACAGTTAAAAGATTTAAGAAAAGCAATTGCAGTAGTGATAGTAAGTTTTTGTGCGGTATTTATAACTACACTGTTTTCTAACTTATATTTAGATTTGAAAGTCTTAGATATTACAGGATTTAATATAATGCAGAAAAAGTTTTATGATGCTCAGCTTATTGTTTCCAAATTTGTAGTTATTATAACAGGAACTGTCTTATCAATAAGTGCAGCTGTAATGTTAATATTCTATATAAAACAATTTATTGATGATTCTAAACATAAAATTGGAATATTAAAAGCTCAAGGTTATAGTAATAACTTTATAGCATCTAAGTTTTCTATTTTTGGATTTTTAGTATTTTTGGGTTCATTATTAGGTTATGGTAGTTCACATCTGTTTATTCCGAAATTTTATGAGAGTAGGAATACAGATAATATATTATCTGAACTTACAATAAACTTTCATCCTAAACTTTTATTAATAATGGTTATATTACCATCACTATTGTTTTTAGTAATATCAATTGTTTATGTATTCTTTAATTTAAATGTACCAACGATTAACTTACTTAAACAAATAAATTCAATAAATAAAAAAATTAGAAAAAGAAGAATTAGACAATATAAAAACTTTTTTAAAGAATTAAGAGCAACAGTATTATTTAGTAATAAAACCCTATTATTCTTTGTTATTTTTGCTGCATTATCATTTTCTTCAATGATACAAATGGCATTTGGTATGAGAGATTTTGTTGATGGAACAATAAGAATTATGATGATGATAATAGGTGTGATATTATCGTTATCAATATTATTAATTTCATTGGAAGTGATTGCTAGTAGTAATATAAAAAATATATCTATTTTAAGTATTATGGGTTTTTCAAAAAGTGAATGTTCAAAAATAGTATTATCCGGTTATAGAGTAGTAGCATACATAGGTTTTGCTGTAGGAACAATTTATCAGTATTTTTTAATAAGAGTATTACTAAAAGTTTTATCTGAAAAATTAGATAGCGAAACAACATATAACTTTGATTTAATTTCAGTAATTGGTAGTTTTATAGCATTTGTATTAATATATGAAATCTTTATTTTATACTATAGTAATAAGATAAAAGGTTTAAATGTTAAAAAAATTATGATGGAATAAAAATAACAACTCCTTGTATATTTATACAGGGAGTTGTTTTAGGAGTAATTATTTAGCTAA
>NZ_CAUQNQ010000070.1:0-6113 GCF_963519265.1 uncultured Gemella sp.
CACTAGATTGCTTTTTTCTATGCAGTAACATTATGTTTAGGCATCATTCTAAATTCTCTAATTAAGAAGAATAATGAAACTGAGAATGCACAAAGATCAGTTACCGGAGTGGCATAGATTACTCCATTAATACCAAAGAAATGTGAAAGAATAAATAACATTGGTATTAGTACTATAAGTTGTTTAGTTAAGGCGATAGTGACACCAATTTTAGGTTTTCCTATTGCAGAGAAGAAAGTAGAACTTGAAATTTGAACACCATTTATAAATGTGAATAGTAAGAAAAATCTCATGTACTTAACTGCAAACTCAAAGTATAGTTCATTACCATTTCCGAATAGACTAACAATTTGTTTAGGAAAAATCTCAAAGATTAAGAAGAATGCAATTGAGATAATCATCGCATATTTCATAGTATATCTCATTGTAGTACGAACTCGTTCGTATTTTTTAGCTCCGTAATTATATCCAAAAATTGGTTGAGCCCCTTGAATTAATCCAATAATAATAGCTATAAATATTATATTAATTTTAGCTACAATCCCGGCTACAGCTATAGGAATATCATTTCCATATACAGAATTTGTACCGTGAATATTTAATAAATTGTTTGTTACTATTTGAGCTATCATATTAGAACCTTGGAAAACAAATGAAGGCATTCCAAATCCAGCAGCAACTTTTAATAAACGTATCTTAGGGATGAAGTCTTGCTTAGTAAATTTAACACTTTTGAATTTTGGAAAATATAAAACAAGAATCAAAGCAGATAAGAATTGGCTTATAACCGTAGCCCATGCTGATCCAGCAATTCCCCAACCAAATCCAAAGATGAAGATTGGATTAAGAATAGTATTAAGTACTGCACCAAAAATAATGGCAAACATTGAATATTTAGGGCTATTATCTGAACGAACAATAGGATTAGTACTAATAGAAATTAGTAAGAATGGAATTCCTAAAGATGTAATACCAGCAAAGGTCATTGCATACTCTAAAATTTCATCTGTAGATCCAAACGCATACATAAGAGGTTTTAAGAATATGTGAACTAAAATCGTGATAATAATACCTATAATAAACAATGAAGATACTGCAGTACCAACTACAGATTTCGCTTTTTCAGGATTACCACGACCTAACTCAAGATTAAAGTTAGAGGCAGCCCCAATTCCTATCATTAAACCTATAGCTAGGCAAATAGTTGTAAGAGGAAAGGCGACATTTGTTGCAGCATTACCTAAGTAGCCAACACCTTGACCGATAAAAATCTGGTCAATTACACTATACATTGCATTAATAATATTCGCAGTAATAGCAGGCCAAGCAAATGATATAAGTAATTTTTTTATAGGTTTTGTACCTAGCGGATTTTCTATATAATTTTGTGTTTTTTCCATATTATTGCCTCCTTAAGTTATTTTATTCAATAGTGTGAAGAAAGTAGAAATTTCTTCTTCAGTTAAGTTTTTAAGAACCTCATTTTCAGCTGTATTTAGTAGATTAGAGTAAGTTGATAAAACTTCTTTACCTATTTCAGTTAAATGTAGTGTATAAGAACGTCTATCTTTTACTCCACGTTTTCTAATAACAAAATTTTGTTTTTCAAGAGCATCTATATTACGTCCAACAATATTTCTATCTTTTCTATGTATTTCAGCAAGTTGAGCTTGGGTAACACCTTCATTTTCTGAAATGTAAATAAGAGTAATGAAATGCCCATGTGTAATACCTATCTCAGCTAGAGGTTGTTTAGTATAACTTCTCATGTCCTCTAATAGCGTAATAAGCTTATAACCTAACGCATCTTTTAACATAATTTCACCACCTAAAATAATATAGCTAATATATTATATACCTGGTATATTATTTTGTCAACATAAAAAAGAAAGGGAGTGACTCAAAAATAGTGATTTTAAAGAAATAAGATTTTGTAGAGTCACTTCCCACAGTAGTTTATTAGATATCTGAAAAGCTTTTATAAAGCGAATTTATACTTGGTCTATTAGTTTTTATATGAACCTTATTAAATTTTAGGACTTTTCGGTTATCCTTTTCCGATTTAGTGTTTTCTTACTGTTTATGAAAATCCACCTCAGTTTGAACTGACATAGAAATTTAGCATTAATTAATGTTCTAAGCCACCTGTTATTTTTGTATCTTCTTTATCATAAAAAGTCACAGCAGTTTTTATTATTAATTCTAAAGCAACGATAATATCTTCTTTTTTCATATAAGGTATGTTAGGCTTCTCTGAAACCTGTTCTTCAATATAAGGGATATGAATAAATCCAGCTTTAATATGTGGATATTTTTTAGAAGTTAGGTATAAAGATTCATACATAATATGATTGCAAACAAAAGTACCGGCAGTATTAGAAATAGCGGATGGGATATTATTTTTATTCAATTCATCAACAATAGCCTTTATTGGTAGTGTAGAAAAATATGCATTTTCTCCATCTTTTCTTATAACTTCATCAATAGGGCTATTTCCAATATTATCTGGGATTCTAGCATCATCAATATTAATAGCGATACGCTCAGGTGTAATTTTACTTCTTCCACCAGCTTGACCAACGCATATAACAATGTTAGGAGAAAATGATTTTATATTTTCTTCTAAGACATGTGAACTATTCTTAAAGACTGTAGGTAGGATAATTTTCTTAATTTCTATATTATCAATATTGTCTGGTAAGCTATTAACACATAAACTAGATGGATTAATGCTTTCACCGCCAAACTTATCAAAACCAGTTATTAATACTCTCATAATGCACCTCGTAATTTTTATAAAAAATATATTGTAATAATGGGAGTGACTCAAAAATCGTGATTTCGGAGAAATCGATTTTGTCGAGTCACCCCCGCACAGTTTATTAGATATCTAAAAAGCTTTTATAAAGCGAATTTAGATATCAATAAACCACTGCGTCTATGAGTTCTCATCTGAACTTTGTTACATTTTAGGACTTTTGGGTCCCTCCTATTACAATATTACAATTAATTAAATTTTTAAATTATAATAATTATAAAACAGTTTAGATAATTTGAAAATAGTATTTCTATATTTTTAGGAGATAAATTCTAATTAGTAGTAAAATAAATCATTAATTCTTTAAAATTAATTTTCAGATTGTTAATAATTAAATTTACATTATTCTGAAAAAATGATATAATCTATTTATTCTCTAAGATGTATTTTTTAAAAAGATAAGTTTTACTCTATTGTTAGCTAATAAAATAAGGCTACGTGAAGTAATGTGTAATAAATGGATAGGAGAAGTTTATGAATCGTATGAAAAAATATTATGATAATAAGTTGTATATTGTTCAACTTATTACTATAATTTCTATATTACTAAGAACTATAGTAAATTTAACATCAATTTTTATTATTCAAGTTATCTTGGATAGTTTGATATCTAAAGATTTTGAGAGAGTTTATCATTTTGTTAAATACTTGATAGTAGTATTAGTATTTTATTTTTTATTGTTATTTCTTTCTCAATATTTTTTAAGAAAACTTTTTTTTCTTGGAAATTTTTCTGTTTTAGAGTATTTTTATGATAAGTTTTTAAAAAGTGAATATAATGATTTTAAAGAAGCAAAAAGTGGTGAAATATTATCTAAGTTAACGTCAGATAGTATTAAGATATCAGATTGGTATTCTCAAGGTAAAGTTATTTTAGTAACGCAGTCTTTTATTTTGTTTTCTATATTGATATTTATGTGTAGGTATAATGTTATGATAACACTTATATTATTCTCTGTAATATTGGTATGCTTTTTTATTATAAAACAAATAAGTAAGAAGCTTTCGAATTGTATGAAGAGTGAACAGAAATTATTAGGTGAAACTAATCAATATATACTTCAGTCAATATTAGGTTATTTTGATTTAAAGCAATTAAATAAAGAACAGTACTTTATAGATTATCTTAAAGAGAGCATTATAAATAAAAGAATAAAGGTCAATACTGCCTTAGCTAAGTATTTTTCGTTATATGTAGGTATATCTGCTACTGTTGCATTTATACTACCTATTGTTTCTCTATTACTTTCAGTGTATTTTATAATATATAAAGATTTTTCCGTAGGTTCGGCTATTGCAATATTTTCTACAGTTAGAATGTTAGATGAACCTATAAATTCTATATCAGATAAAATAACTGTTAGGCAGACTGCTCATAAGATAGAAAGTGAGTTGTCTAAGACTTTCAATAATAAAAGAAATGAAGAGAAAGAAGTATTAAAAATAAGTAAATTTAACAGTGTAAATGTTAATATAGCTAGTTTTTATTTTAAAGATAATCTGATTTTATCTGATTTTAGATTAAACATAAATAAGGGTGATTTTCTAGTTCTAAAAGGAAGAAGTGGAGTAGGAAAGACGACAGTATCTAATCTTATATTAAGAAATTTGCAAGAGGGTGCATATAAGTTAGATGGTGAAGTCTTAATCAATGAAAAAGATATATATAAGAATAATATTCAAGTTTTAGGAGAATTTTTGAAAGTAAGTCAAGAACCATACATATATGAAGCTACAATAAGAGATAATATTCTCTTAGGTGATTCATACGAGGATAGACTTGATGAGATAGTTAGATTATTACACCTGCAAGAATTGATTGATAAATTAGGATATAATTATTTATTGAAAGAAAACGGAAAAAACTTAAGTGGTGGAGAAAAGCAAAGACTAGAGTTGGCTAGAATATTAATAAGAAGACCTGAGTTTATTATTTTGGATGAACCGACAAGTGCTATGAATACCAATTTGAGTGAATTAATAGTAGAAAACATTTTTAACTACTTAAAAGAACACAATATTACAAGTTTGATAATAACTCATAGTAAGGAATTTGATAAATTTGCTACAGACATTATAGAAATTAAATAAGAGTAAGAGCAACATTATAAATATTACCGCAGATAAGTAATACTTATACATGGAATTAGATACTAGTGACTTAGGATTTTTATTTTATAAAAATTAATTTTCCTAAGTCTTTCTTTGTCGTTTATATAAGATATATTTTGAAGGTGCTGAATCAAAAGTTTCAAATTTTAGAAAGTTTATATGAGAATTTTAGATATGGTACTTTATTGATATCTAATTTCGCTTTATAAAAACTTTTTAGGTATTTAACAAACTGTATTATTGTTACTTGATAAAATCGATTTCTCAAAAATAAAGATTTTGAGGATCTCTTTATAAGATAAATTGTAATTCATTTTTAAAAGTGATATTATATGAATATAAGGGGTGAGGATTATGTCAAGAGAAGAAAAATTAAGAACTATTATTAGCACGATAGACAATTCAGAATATAGTGCTACTAAGAAAACTACTAATAATAAATGTATGATGAGAACATTTAAAGAAGCTAATGATACTTGGTTAGCGGGAGCGTATTCTAAGAAAAAATACGCTGATTATAAACCATTTCAATTCGTTGATGGAGAGGGAGTAAGGTGTTCAATATATTTAAGTGGTTGTCTATTCGCTTGCAAAGAGTGTTTTAACGAAAGTATCCAAAATTTTAATGCGGGGCAATTATATACGAAAGAGATAGAAGATCAAATAATACAGGATTTAAGTAATTCATATGTTCAAGGATTAACGATTTTAGGTGGAGAGCCGTTCCTTAATACTCAGGTAGCTAAATCTTTAGCGAAAAGAGTAAGAGATGAGTTCGGTTCAACAAAAGATATTTGGGTATATAGTGGCTACACATATGAGCAACTCCTAAACGGTAGTGAGGATAAAAAAGAATTATTAAGCTTGTGTGATGTCTTGGTAGATGGCCCATTTATGATTTTTCTAAAAGATTTAAGCCTTAGATTTAGAGGAAGTAGTAATCAAAGAATTATAGATATAAAACATTCTAGTAAAGATAATGTAGTTCTGTATATGGATTAAGTTCGAATATAATGAAATTACTTTAACTAGTAGGTATTTCATGATATAATAGTTAGGTTAACAATTAGGGATAGATGATATCTCTAATTGTTTTTGTTAATTAATTTATAGAGAGGAGATTAAAAGTTGAAAAATATTATAGAGATTTTTAGAAATGATATAAAAGAAGTATTTAGAAAAA
>NZ_CAUQNQ010000071.1:0-6032 GCF_963519265.1 uncultured Gemella sp.
ATGGTGTTTAATGCGCTAGTAATTCCACAATTTGAGAACATCTATACTTCATCTAATATTAAGATGGATCTCCAAACTATTATATTAATCAAATCACTATACTATATTCCAAAATTCATTTCTATAATATTTTTACTTACTCTTTTAGGAATAAGTTACATTTTTTATACAATTAAATATAAACCAAATCTATTTTTAAAATCACTTATATATATTCCTAAAGTTAGGAACTATTCTAAATTATATTTTTCTTACAGATTTTCTATGGAGTTGAGCTTGTTTCTAATGAGCGGATTTTCTTTGAAAACAGCTTTAGAAGTTATGGTTGAAGAAAACTATGATTATTACTTAACGAAATTTTCTAAAGATGTATTACATGAATTAGATAAAGGTATAAGTTTCGAAGAAGCTATAGGAAAAATTAAATATTTTGATAACTCAATTCAAAAATTTGTAAGCCACGGGAAAAATAATGGTTTGATTGACAAAGAATTAAAATTATTTAGTGAACTGATGCTAGATACTTTTCTAACATCATTAGATAGAAACTTAAAAAAATTACAGCCTATTTTATTCGGAATTTTAGCCGTAGTAATAGTTGGATTATATATGGTTATATTACTTCCAATTTTTAATATGGCTAGCTCGCTAAGATAAGGAGGAACTTATGAAAAAAATAATAAAAAAATTGAAAAGTAAAAAAGCATTTACGTTAATTGAAATGCTTATCGTGCTATTTATAATAGCAATACTATTAATCCTTATAGTGCCTAATATTACTAAGAATATAGACACCGCAAAAGATAAAAGTTCAGAAGCTTATGAAAAAACAGTTCAGGCTCAAGTAACAGCGTATGAAATTAATGAAAAAGATAAAGAAGTTACATTTGAAAAACTAGTTGAAAAACATTATTTAGATGGACCTGCAGACAAAGCTAGTACAGCACCAAATGGTAAAAAAATAGTAATAGCAAATGGAAAAGCAACTCTTCAAAAATAGGCATGCCTTCTCTTTGGTAGAGATGATAGCTGTTTTAATGATAGTAAGTATTATAGTGATAATTTTATCGAGAATTTCTATAAATTCTTATGATAAATATCAAGAAAGATTAGCGGTAAATGAATTAGTTTCTGAAATTTATAATGTTCAAACCAAAAGTTTAGGTAAGGATAGATCTTATATCTGCTTTTTTACGAATGATAATGAGTATGCTGTCTTGTATGATGGTCAGAAACAGTGGAAGAAAATACGAAAAAATGGTAAGGCGGAGTTAGGAGCAGCATCTGTAAAATTTGAATATTGGAGAGGATATCTAACATCTAAGGCGAATACAGTTTATGTGAAGTTTGATAATAGTGCATATAAGATAATTGTTCACCTTGATGCTGGATATGTGACACTTGATGAAATACAATAAGAAAGGTTTTACATTTATAGAATTAATAGGTTCACTATTTATTTGCTCGTTGCTATTTGTGTTTTTAATTCCAAATATGGTTAAGCAGTATTCAAATTTGTATAAAATTGAAAAAGAGCTAGAGATGAAAGAAATATTGTATGAAGAAATTTGTAGTCACTATAAAGAGAGTAGTTTTACTACAAGGAGAGATAATTATTACATAAGTGTAAGTGGAAGCTCAGCAAAAATTGAGGATGAACAAACAGGTGAAAAAGTCGATTATAGGTAAAAATAAGCAAGGATTTACATTATTAGAATTAACAGTATCTTTGTTTCTTTTGGTTATATTAACTCTACTACTTATGTTAATACTTCAGACTACGATAAATACTTCTAAAAGATTTCTAGACTATTCAAATTATGAATATGCATTAGCTCATAGAAAAATATTAGAAACTTATAATAATAGTGCCAAAGTCACTCAGGAAAAACATTATATTTTAATGGAAAGCAAAGATGATTCAGAAGATGTAAGAATTAATTTCATAGACAACCGC
Source organism: uncultured Gemella sp. (assembly GCF_963519265.1). Lineage (GTDB taxonomy): Bacteria > Bacillota > Bacilli > Staphylococcales > Gemellaceae > Gemella. Next base: position 1,958 of record NZ_CAUQNQ010000071.1, read on the forward strand.
ATTTACATTGATAAATATAAAAATTCACATAACTTTGCTGGATTTATTCTTTTGTTAAAAAATTTAAAAGAATATAATTTATCTGAAGAAAATGATATAATACATATTTCTCTTGTTGATAAAAACAGTCATAAACGTGATATGTACTTGAGAGTAAAAAATGAAAAAACAGATAAAGAAAAAGCTCAAGAAGAGAAAGAAAAGCAAGGAAAAGATAAAGTAGAAATAGAAAAAATTAAGCCGATTACTCACAGCGAGGAGGGAAGTTAATATTATGATAAAAATAAAAAATCATAAAAGAGCAAATGCCATTATAGCTTCTTTACTTGTAACCCTACTGGTAATTACAGTTCTATTTAGTATAGTGGGAATTTATATTAATAAAATGTATACGATGAAGAATTTGAACGATTATTATGATAAGAAAATCACAGAACAGCTAAAAGAAAATAATAAGTCTAAATAATAGTAAGAAGGCTCATCCTAATTAAAATAACATGATTAGGATGGGTTTTTATTTTGTTGGGGCTGCCCCAAAAGTTCTAAATTTTAACAAAGTATATATGATAACTCATAGATGCAGTGGTTTATTGATATCTAAATTCACTTTATAAAAGCTTTTTAGATACCTAATAAACTTTGCGGGGGGAATCGACAAGATCTTGTTTCTCCGATGATTTTTGAGTCACTCCCGAAAAATGAATCATTTTGAGAATATTAAAGGGAGAGCTAGGATAATCATTAAGTTTTTACAATTATAAAAAATTTATAGATATACTATAATAATTGAAAATATATTAACTGTTGCTTTGTTTAAGTAAATGGTTTAAAATATTACTATATTGTCAAAAGTTGAAATTACATTTAAAAGGAGATATAAATGGGTAAAAAATTATTATTAGGACTTGTGGGTGCAGGGGCATTAGCAGTTGCAGTACTTCACAAAAAAGAAAATCTAAGTTCAGAAGAACGTGCAAAAGTAGAGGAAGCTAAAAAGTATTTAGAAGAAAAAGGGTATGTTGTATCGGAAAAAAATAAGTTTCCTATCGGAAGTTTAAATTTATTATCTGTATCATCATTACCGATGTATTATAAAGCTGCTAAAACAGTAGCGAAATTTATTTTATAATTATGTTTATACCAGAAAAAAATTATTCATTTTATGATGATAATCCTAAAGGAAAGCTAACTATTAAGAAATTTGCTAAAGAGATGTTTTATCGAGTTATGTATGATGAAATATCATTACTTTCAGCAAATTTAAGTTATTATTTTATTTTATCTTTATTTCCTATGCTAATTGTTGCATTGGCATTAACTCCATATTTTAAAATTGATCAACAATTTTTATTAGAGAAGATTCAAAGCTATGCGCCAGGTGACTTAGGAGATTATCTTTTTGATATGATTTCAGAAGTATTAAATAATAAAAATAACACGATTATTACAGTGGGGATCGTATTCACACTTTGGTCAGCTTCTAGTGGTATCTATGGAATAATTATAGCTTTTAACAACGCCTTTAGAGTTCGTGATGGAAGAATATGGATAGTTACAAAACTAATTAGTGTAATATTAACAGCATTATTTTTAATTGGAATGTTTGTTGCATTAGTTTTAATCGTATTCGGAAAACAGCTTACCTATATACTTTTCCATAAATTTAATCTTGATGAAGGATATTATAATTTATGGTCGGTATTAAATTCTAGTCTACCAGTACTCTTTATATTTTTAATTTTTGTGTTCTTGTATACTATGGGACCAAATTTGAAACTTAAAGCAATAAGCATCATACCAGGAGCTGTATTTGCAACAATTTCTTGGATAATAGTAAGTAAACTGTTTGGATACTATATTGATCATTTTTCAAGTTATATTAAAACGTATGGAACAATCGGAGCATTTATGGCGTTCGTACTTTGGTTATATATTACAGGATATATTTTAATCATTGGAGCGGAAATTAATGCAATTTTCCATAATTATAAAGTAGAACATAGAGTATTTGAAGAAACTCATACGACAGAATAGAAGATAATATTGATGCTGAATTTAGCTTATAAGATCTTCACAATATTAAGTAGAATATAATTAAAAGCAAGTACAAAAAAATGTACTTGTTTTTTTTCTGTAGAAATTTATATTAAGCTAGTTTGATATTATTACAGTCTAATTGAAATTCAGGCATAATTATATAAAAAGAAAGTGTTTTATAGTATAATTGTAGGTACTTAATTATAAAGATTGAGAGGATTAAGCTATGGAAAAAGAAATTTATCTAGCAGGGGGATGTTTCTGGGGTGTAGAAGGTTATTTCTCACAACTTGATGGAGTAATTACTACAAAAGTTGGTTACAGCAATGGACAAACAGCAGAAACTACTTATCAACAGATTAAAACAACAGACCATGCTGAGGTTATTTACTTAAAATATGATAATTCAGTACTACCATTAAATGATGTATTACGTCACTATTTCAGAATTATTGATCCAGTAAGTATCAATAAACAAGGTGGAGACAGAGGTCGTCAATATAGAACAGGAATCTACTATGTAGACGAAGAAACGAAAGAAGAAGTAGTCAAATTTATCGAAGAACTACAAAAAAATTATACTAAGAAAATTGCTGTAGAAGTAGAAGCGGTAAACAACTACATTGATGCAGAAGAATATCATCAAAAATACCTTGAGAAGAACCCTACAGGCTATTGTCATGTAGATTTGAGTTTAGCAAAAAAAAGCTTGTAATTTTCAAAATAAGTTTGAAATAATTACTAAAAAAAGGTAAAATATAAATAAGTATAAATAAAAACAAGGAGTTAGAAAATGACAAACATTTTAATTTTCGGACACAAAAATCCAGATACTGATACAATTTGTTCAAGTATCGTATATAACAACTTAAAAAGATTACAAGGGATGGATACAGAAGCTGTAAGACTTGGTGAAATTAACGATGAAACTAAATACGCTTTAGAATACTTTAACGTACGTTTACCACGTTTAGTAGAGGAAGTAGAAGAAGGACAACACGTTATCTTAGTTGACCACAATGAATTTCAACAATCAGCTAATGGAATCGAAAAAGCTGTTGTTCGTGAAGTAATCGATCACCACCGTATCGCAAACTTTGAAACAGCAGCACCATTATATTACCGTGCTGAGCCATTAGGATGTACAGCTACAATCCTTAAAAAAATCTATGAAGAACAAAGTGTTCATATCGACAAGCAAATGGCAGGATTAATGTTATCAGCAATTATTTCTGATTCATTATTATTTAAATCTCCAACATGTACTTTACAAGATAAAGTAGCAGCTGAAGAATTAGCTAAAATTGCTGAAGTTAATGCAGAAGAATATGGTCTTGCTATGTTAAAAGCTGGAGCATCAACAACTGATAAAACAGCGGAAACTTTAATTTCTTTAGATGCTAAAGAATTCGTTTTAGGAGCAGATAAACTTGTAGTTGCGCAAATTAACACAGTTGATGCTAACGAAGTAGCTGACAGAAAAGAAGAATTAGAAGCGGCAATCAATGCAGAATTATCATCAAAAGGATTATCAGCATATGTATTTGTAATCACTAATATCTTAACTTCAGATTCAGAAGTGCTAGTATTAGGTGAAAAACAAGACAAAGTTGCACAAGCATTCGGTAAAACTTTAGAAAATGACTTTATGACACTTGAAGGTGTTGTGTCTCGTAAAAAACAAGTAGTTCCTCAAATTACAGAGGAGTTTTCAAAATAATCATTAAAAAATAAGCTTTATGAAAGGGGCTTGTCCTAAAGTCCTAAATTTTTAAAAGTTTATATGAGAACGCATAGTCGTAGTGGTTTATTGATATCTAAAATCGCTTTATGAAAGCTTAGTAGATATCTAATAAGCTTTGCGGGGGTGACTCGACAAAATCGATTTCTCCGAAATCACGATTTTTGAGTCACTCCCTTTCTACTTTATATAAAATAGCAATGGAAAGGAAATATATGGATACATTTAAAACAATATATTTACCCTTTTTGAAGAAGGTTATTATAAACACATTAGTTGTAATAGCATTTGCAGGTT
>NZ_CAUQNQ010000072.1:0-5865 GCF_963519265.1 uncultured Gemella sp.
AAAACTATTAATTTAATTTACTACATTATAACTCTATAGCCTAAGTATTTGAGTATGTTATAGATTTATATTTCTAGAAAAAGAATATCCCCTAAATCTTCTCAAAACTTCTTCTACTAATTTACAATCCTCACTGTCCAATGATTTAATCATATCAATTACTTCAAAGTGAGTATCTGCCAACTCTTCTGGTTCCCCTTTTTCAGTTTTATAACCAACCAGTTCATCAATAGAAACGTTATATAGTTTCGCTATAGATACTAGTGTTGCAACGTTAGGTTCGTTTCTTCCGTATTCCCAGTTCGCATATACACCATGAGATGATAACTCTAGTTTATCTGCTACAGTTGACATAGAGTAATTGTTCATTTTTCGAAGTTTTTTTAAGTTTTGTGCCAGTAATGTTCCTTTATTCTTCAAAGTAATCCTCCTTTCTCATCTATAACCATTATACCTTGTTTTCTATAAAAAATCAAATTAAATTATAAATTTTTGAACCTTTTTTTTATGCTAATATGAAATATTATTTTCAAATTATGTGTAATTTTTACAGAAATACTACCAAGAACTGTGATATGTCAACCTCGAACAAAAATAAAACAACGCTTAAACTAGCGTTGTTTTCATTCATTAAATAGGTTTTTCAACAGTTAATATTTTTATATTTTTCAATAAATTTGTATAAACATAATTTGCTGCTATAAGACCAGCAACCGAAGGACAGAATGCATTAGATGCTGGTGGAATTTTCGCTTTTCGTATAGATGAGTCTTGTTTCCCAATTTTTTCTAAATATTCTTTGTTCGCAATTGTCGGACTTTCCGTAGAAAATACTACAGGAACTTTTCCTCGAACTTTTTCTTTTTTAAATTTAGTTCTTATTACTTTTGCTAATGGGCAAACTGTAGTTTTACTAATATCAGCAATTTGGAATTTTGTTGGATCTAGTTTATTTGCAGAACCCATTACACTAATCACTGGAATATTATTTGCTAAACAATATTTTATTAAATGTATTTTAAATGTCACCGTGTCACAAGCATCGATAACAAAGTCCAATTGTTTCTCATAAAATACTGGATATGTATCTTCTGTGTAGAAATCTTGAATAGCAATAACTTCACATTCTGGATTAATGTCCAAAATTCTTTTCTTCATTTCTTGAACTTTACTGCATCCTACGGTTTTAGTAGTGGCGTGTATTTGTCTATTAACATTTGTTATATCGATATCATCTTTATCCATTAAAACTAAAGATCCTACACCTGAACGTGCTAACGACTCAGCAGCAAATGAGCCTACACCACCAACACCTAGTATACCAACTCTTTTACTTTTTAATATTTCTAAACCTTCTGTTCCTATTACTAATTCATTTCTCGAAAATTGATGTAACATTTCTATCTCCATTTTTTAAATTATATAATTTTTAAATTAAAAAAGACTGGATACTTTTTTGAACCAGTCATAAAAAAACCAAAACGCCGTAGATTCTTACCTAAATTGGTCCTGATATAATCAGGTGGGTATGATAGCCTTATGTTCTAAAGTCTTCTCAAGGAAGCATTTTATACTAGTAAGCGATTCTCATTCCCGTTCAAAAAGTGTTAGGCCCGAATGTATGGTAAGTCTTACAAGCGCTTTAGTTTCTATTTATATTTTACCACACTTACTTTACTAAAACAACCTCAAAATTTGTATAATCAGGTAGATTGATTTATTCTTTTCATCTAAATCCTATTAAATAAAAGGTTTTCATAAAGTAAAATATTTTTTAAACATATTTTTAATAATCGATTCTTTTGCACTTATTTTTTTATTTAATTTTTATTATTTTAAGAGTTTTTTCAGAAACTTCCCTGTGTAGCTTTCATTATTTTCAATTAATTGCTCTGGAGTACATTCAGCTAAGATTGTTCCTCCTCCTACTCCACCTTCTGGACCTAAATCTATAAGATGATCGCAGCATTTTATAACATCTAAGTTGTGTTCAATCACAACAACTGTATTTCCACCATCAACTAACTTATCAATAATTTTAATTAATCTACTTATGTCATCAATATGTAAACCGGTTGTAGGCTCATCAAGAATATAAAGTGTTTTTCCTGTAGATTTCTTGTAAAGTTCACTCGCTAGTTTAACCCTTTGAGCTTCTCCACCAGAAAGTGTAGTTGCACTTTGACCTAATCTTATATAATCAAGACCCACATGTACTAATGTCTCAAGTTTATTTTTTATCTTAGGAATATTCTCAAAGAATTCATATGCTTCCTTAATTGTCATGTCTAAGACATCACTGATACTCTTACCTTTATATTTAACTTCTAATGTTTCTCTGTTGTATCGTTTACCTTTACATACTTCACATGGAACATAAACATCAGGCAAGAAGTGCATTTCAATTTTTAGAATTCCATCACCACTACAAGCTTCACAACGACCACCCTTTACATTAAAACTGAATCGTCCTTTTTTATATCCTCGCAATTTGGCTTCATTAGTACTTGCGTATAAATCTCTTATATCATCAAATACACCTGTATAGGTCGCTGGATTACTTCGTGGTGTTCTTCCAATTGGGCTTTGATCTATATCGATAATCTTATCTATATTTCCTTCAATTCCCTCTACCGATTTCACTACAGTTGTATCGATTTCCTCTTTATTAAGTACATTTTTTACTGAATTAAACAAGATTTCATTAACAAGTGTTGATTTACCACTACCTGAAACCCCAGTTACTCCAATAAATTTACCAAGTGGGAATTTCACACTAACGTCCTTTAGATTATTTTTTCTTGCTTTCTTAATAACGATATTTTCACCATTACCTTCTCTTCTTTTCGATGGTACGTCTATTTTTTTGCGGCCTGATAGATAAGCTCCAGTTATAGAATTTTCATTCGCCATGATTTCATCAGGTGTTCCAACAGCAACTACTTGGCCTCCATGTTCTCCTGCTTTAGGTCCTATATCAACTATATAGTCACAAGCTAGCATCGTATCTTCATCGTGCTCTACTACTAATACAGTATTGCCTAAATCTCTCATAGAAAGCATAGTATTAATTAATTTTTCATTATCTCTTTGGTGTAAGCCTATTGAAGGTTCGTCAAGAATATAAGTAACCCCCATAAGTTTCGAACCAATTTGCGTTGCTAATCGGATACGCTGAGCTTCTCCTCCTGATAATGTTCCAGATGATCTATCTAGTGTTAAATAATCTAAACCAACATCATTTAAAAACTGTAATCTTGATTTAATTTCTTTAAGTACTAATTTCGCTATTGCATAGTCTTTTTCACTTAGTTTTATATTTTGGAAAAATTCATAACTATCTTTAATAGACATTTCACAAACTTCTGCAATATTTTTTTCTGCGACATACACCGATAAGATTTCTGGTTTTAATCTTTGACCTTTACAACTACGGCATGAGTCTTCTTTAATATACTTAGCCATAGCTTCTCTTGTTGCTCTAGTCATCCCTGATTTATAACGTCTAAGAATATTATTCGCTACACCTTCAAAATATACTATACGTGAACGTTGTACCCCTTCGTCATTAATATATTTATGAGTAATTTCTTCATGATTATTTCCATATAAAATAATTTGTTGTTGTTCATTGTTTAAGTCTTTAAATGGAGTATCCATATCAATTCCAAAATGTTCACATGCGCATTTAATTAAACTTGGATAATATGTCGAAGTCGCATTATTATAAACTAATATAGCTCCTTCATTTATCGATAAGTCTTTTTGAATAATTTTATTAACGTCTACTGTTTCATGCATTCCTAAACCATCACATTCTGGACATGCTCCTTGTGGATTGTTAAACGAGAAAATACGAGGCTCTAAATCACCTAAAGTAAAATCGCAGTGTTTACAACTATACTTAGTTGAGAATAATTGTGTAGTTTCTTCTTTAACATCATCTATTTCTACTAAATCATTATTAGAAAGGTTTAGTGATGTTTCTAATGAATCAGCTAAACGTGTTTCAATTCCTTCTTTAATAACTATCCTATCAATAATTACACTAATAGAATGTTTTTTGTTTTTATCTAATTCTGGAATATCTCCAACTTCGTATAATTCACCATCAATTTTGAATCGAATATATCCATCTTTTATTAGTTTATCTATTAATTTTTTATGAGTACCTTTTTTATCCTTAACAATCGGTGCTACTATTTGGATTCTACTACGTTCTGGCATTAACATAATCGCATCTACGATTTGACTTATTGAACTACTCTCAATCTTCTCGTGATGATTTGGACAGTAGATTTCTCCAATTCTAGCATAAAGTAGACGCAAGTAATCGTAAATTTCTGTTACTGTTGCTACAGTTGACCTAGGGTTTTTTGATGTCGTTTTTTGATTTATTGATATTGCTGGCGATAATCCTTCGATAAGATCAACATCTGGCTTTTCAAGATTACCTAAGAACTGTCTAGCATATGCACTTAAACTTTCCACATAACGACGTTGTCCTTCAGCATAGATAGTATCAAAAGCCAGTGAACTTTTACCACTACCACTTAGCCCAGTAATAACAACAAACTGATCACGTGGGATTTCTAAATCTATATTTTTAAGGTTATTTTCCCTTGCTCCTTGTATTACAATTTTATTTTTCTTTTGCATAAATTACCTCAAATGATTCTATACAATCAAATTTTATTATTCATTGTAAAATCAATTTTGTGTCCTATTTTTTAGACTCATTTAATTTTACATTAACCTCCTTATTATAACATAAATGTAATTGAATATTAAAAAAGAAAGTTCTGAAAAACAATTTCAAAACTTTCAAATCATATAAATTTATTTTTGAATTGATAAAATACAATCATAAGATTTATCATATATAAAATTAACCTACTATTTAATCAATATATCAGTTCAAATTTTTACAATAAATCTATGATAAAATTCCCATTAAATTATCTATAATATTTTTCAAATTATTTTCTACATTCTCTAAAGTACTTCCCATACTATTTAATAATACATTCATATTTTCTTCAAAATCCTTAGGGAGAATTTTAGCATGTTCTTTAGCATACGATATCATTCTCTTTTCTCCTGGATGAGTAAGTTCATTTACTGCAAAAATAATATCGAAATAAGATTCTATAAATGCAGCCATACGATGATTTACACTAATAAAATCCCCACGATTAAATGCTTTTAGAATCTGTTTATCATAAGAAGGTAAGTTCCCTGTTAATAAACGAAGATTTTTTGAAATAATATTTTCTTTTAACTCCTTAGGAAATGGGACTTCAAATCTTTCTTGTATTTTATAAAATTCTTTATGTGGATCATAAAGAACTTTACTATTTTTCAAGTTATGCCAAAAACATGTTGTATAACCATTACCAGCTCGATGTTTTTCCACAACATTTTCTATATTATTCTCAAAATCATTTATATTTCTATAAATAATATCTATATCTACCCCATCAGATAAAGTACAATCATCTTCAAATTCCCAAAATTGATTATTTAATTCAATGTAAGAACAATATTTATCTAAAATTAATTTTCTACAATCTTTATCGGGTATGCTTGTACAATAAATATAGAGGTCATAATCGGAACTTTTATCAAAGTTATTATCACTTCTAGAGCCCCCCAATACTATTGCTGTTACCTCAGGGAATTTAGTAAATTCTAGCCAAAGTTTATCAAATACTACCATTGTATTATCCTTTCAATATCGATATAATTCCTATTACATATTATTCTAACATACATCCTTATTTGTATATATATTTTTTTAAAACTTTTATTAAATATTAAGAAAAAATGGAGTGACTCAAAAATCGTGATTTCTGAGAAATCAGT
>NZ_CAUQNQ010000073.1:0-5804 GCF_963519265.1 uncultured Gemella sp.
AACTGGAATTTACTTTGGGAATTAACACATCATTCACACAACTCTAATAATCTATCATACATTTGACAAATCTCTTATTATGGTATATAATATTGATAATTTGAATAACACATCTTTAATGTGATCCAGAGAGGTCAGCAAAGATTTATTAATTGGAAAACCAAGTTTATTTATGCTGTCCTGCTCAATAGAGTAGGCTATTTTTTTGAGGTGAAGTATGAAAAAACGAATTCTTTTCGACGAAACAATGATTTCTAGAATGATTACTAGAATTGCTAATGAAATTATCGAACAAAACAAATTAGATGATATAGTTTTAGTAGGTATTCAAACTAGAGGAATTCATATTGCCAAAAGATTAAAACAAAAAATCAAAGAAATTGAAAATACTAATATTCCAGTAGAAACACTTGATATAAAATTTTATCGAGATGATTTAGAAAAAATAAGTGAAGAACCTGAAATAAAAGTTCCACGTTTTAAACTTGATTTGACAAACAAAGTTGTAATTATTGTAGATGATGTTCTTTATACAGGAAGAACTGTAAGAGCGGCGATAGATGCTATTATGGATGCTAGTCGTCCAAAAGCAATTCGACTTGCAATTCTTGTAGATAGAGGACATAGAGAACTGCCAATTAGAGCAGATCATATTGGAAAAAATATTCCTACTTCAAGAAAAGAAAATGTACAAGTTCATTTAAATGAAGTAGATGATGTTGAAGAAATATTATTAATTTAAATATAAAATCTTTTTAAGGTAGTCCAGAGAGGCTAACAAGGGATTGAATTTAAAGTTTATACTTTATTTGAGGATAGTTATATTTGAGTATAACTATGCCCAGATAATAACTTGAATTTAATAGTTGATGAACAGTCATACCTTGTAGCCAAACGGATACAAGGTATTTTTTTATACAAAATGGAGGAAGCACTATGAGAAATATAGTAAAAATGTCAGACTTAACAAATGAAGAAGTTTATCAGCTTATAGAAAGAGCTTTAGAGTTGAAAAATGGTAAACAAGTAGAGCCAAGAGAAGACTTATATGTAGCAAACTTATTCTTTGAAAACTCAACTAGAACGAAACATAGTTTTGAGGTGGCTGAGCACAAACATAGATTAAATGTTATAAACTTCGAGGTTTCAACTTCATCAGTAAATAAAGGTGAAACTTTATACGATACTTGCAAAACACTAGAAATGTTAGGTTGCAATATGTTGGTTATCAGACATGGTCAAGACGCTTACTACAATGAACTGACTAATTTAAATATTCCAATTTTAAGCGGGGGTGATGGTAGTGGAGAACACCCAAGCCAATGTTTACTTGATCTGATGACAATGTATGAGAAGTTTGGAACTTTTGAAAATCTTAATGTAATCATTGCAGGAGACATTAAAAATTCTCGTGTGGCAAGAAGTAATTACAACATGCTTACGAGATTAGGAGCAAGAGTAAGATTTGTTTGTCCTGATATTTTCAAAGACGAGACACTTGGAGAAGTAGTAGACTTTGATAAAGTAGTTGGAGAAGTTGATGTTTGTATGTTGCTAAGAGTTCAACATGAAAGACATGACTCTAAGATGGGACTAAGTAAAGATGAATACCATAATAACTTTGGATTAACTAAAGAGCGCTATGAAAGATTAAAAGAATCAGCAATAGTGATGCATCCGGCACCTGTAAATAGAGATATGGAAATAGCTTCGAAACTAGTTGAAGCACCTAAATCAGTAATCTTTGAACAGATGAAAAATGGGATGTTTATGAGACAGGCAATGATAGAAAAAATAATTAAAGATAATAATTTATAAAGAGGAGAAGTATATGTTACTTTTAAAAAACGGTAAAATTTTAGAAAATGGTGTATTAGTAGAAAGAGATATTTTAGTTGAAGATAAAAAAATTGTAAAAATCTCTGAGAACATTGAAGAAAGTGGAGCTAAGGTATTAGATTTAGAAGGAAAATTCGTTTCACCAGGATTTATAGATGTTCACGTACACTGGAGAGAACCAGGATTTGAATACAAAGAAAACATTTATCATGCTTCAAGAGCAGCTGCTCGTGGTGGATTCACTACAGCAATGCCAATGCCAAACTTAAATCCAGTACCGGATAGCTATGAGAACCTAAAATTACAATTAGATATTATCGAACGAGATTCAGTAATTAGAGCAATACCTTTCGGGGCTATTACAAAAGGGGAAGAAGGAAAAGAATATGCTGATTTTGAAGAATTAGCCGAGCATGTGTTCGCCTTCAGTGATGATGGTAGAGGAGTACAAGATGCTAACATGATGTATGAATCTATGATGGTTGCTGCTAAATTAAATAAAGCAATCGTAGCTCACTGTGAAGATAACTCATTAATCCGCGGAGGATGTATGCACTGTGGACGTAGAAGTCGTGAATTAGATTTACCAGGAATCCCTTCAGTATGTGAAAGTGTTCAGATTGCACGTGATGTTCTTCTAGCTGAAGCAGCAGGATGTCACTACCACGTTTGTCACGTATCTACTAAAGAATCAGTAAGGGTAGTAAGAGAAGCGAAGGCAGCAGGAATTAAAGTAACTTGTGAAGTATGTCCTCACCACCTAATAAGTGATGAAATGGATATTCCAGAAGATAACGGAATGTGGAAGATGAATCCACCGCTAAGAGCACGTGAAGATAGAAATGCCCTTATCGCTGGTTTATTAGATGGAACAATCGATGTAATAGCGACAGACCACGCTCCACATGCTACTCATGAGAAAGACTTATCTATGAGAAAAGCTGCATTTGGAATTGTTGGAAGTGAAACAGCATTCAGCCAACTTTATACGAAGTTTGTAAAAACAGGAGTATTCTCACTAGACTTACTAGTTAAGCTAATGACTGAAAAAGTCGCAGATACTTTCGATTTACCATATGGACGTTTAGAAGAAGGTTGTTTTGCAGACTTAGTAGTAATCGACTTAGAAAAATCATTGAAAATTGATCCAGAAAAATTCTTATCAAAAGGTAGAAACACACCTTATGTTGGAGAAGAAATATACGGAATACCAGTATTAACAATATGTGAAGGTCAAGTTGCATACAAAGATAGCGAAGTATTTGAAGTTTAAAAAATAAAAAACTTAGAAAGAGAGAACAAAGATGTACAGTTACGATAGACAACTAATTTTAGAAGATGGAACAGTATATAAAGGATATGGATTCGGTGCTAACAAAGCACTAGCAGGAGAGGTAGTATTTAACACAGGTATGACGGGTTATCAAGAAACACTATCAGATCCATCATACAATGGACAAATAGTAACATTCACTTATCCATTAATCGGAAACTACGGAATCAACAGAGATGACTTCGAGACAATTAATCCTAGTATTAAAGGACTTATTGTTAGGGAAGTTTGTAAAAAACCTTCTAACTTTAGAACAGAATACAGTTTAGATGAGGTATTAAAAGAACTTAATATCCCAGGTATATCAGGAATTGATACACGTAGTTTAACAAGAAAAATAAGAGAACACGGTACAATCAAAGGAATAATTACTGACCTTTGTATGGATCCAGAAGAACAATTAGAAAATCTTAGAAAAACTGACTTACCAACGAACCAAATTGAACAAGTTTCAACGCAAAAAGCTTTCTTATCTTCAGGAAATGGATATAGAGTAGTACTAGTAGACTTCGGTATGAAATCAGGAATACTTAGAGAATTAAATGAACGTAATTGTGATATCGTTGTTGTACCTCACAATGTAACTGCTGCGGAAATCTTCAGACTTAATCCAGATGGAATTATGTTGAGTAATGGACCTGGAGATCCAGAAGATGTACCTGAAACAATCGAGATGCTTAAAGAAGTTATGCCGAAAATTCCGATTTTTGGAATTTGTATGGGACACCAACTTATTTCATTAGCATGTGGAGCGAAAACATATAAACTTAAATTTGGGCACCGTGGAGCTAACCACCCAGTTAAAAACTTAATAACTGGAAAAGTTGATATTACTTCACAAAACCATGGTTTCAGTGTTGATATCGAATCATTAAAAGATACAGATTTAGAGCTTACACACTTATCAGTGAATGATAAAACATGTGAAGGAGTACGTCATAAAAAATACCCAGTATTTTCAGTACAATATCACCCAGAAGCATCACCAGGACCACATGATCCTAACTACTTATTCGATCAGTTTATAGATAATATGAGAGAATTTAAAGAAAATAAATAGGAAGTAATCTGAGAAATTATAGAGTACCGATGCAAAATTAAGGAGAATAAAAATGCCAAAACGTAATGATATAAAAACAATACTAGTGATAGGATCTGGACCAATTACAATAGGTCAAGCAGCAGAGTTTGACTATGCTGGGACTCAAGCGTGTCTGTCTTTAAGAGAAGAAGGGTATGAAGTTATCTTAGTTAACTCTAACCCAGCGACAATAATGACTGACAAAGAAATCGCTGATAAGGTTTATATGGAACCTTTAACTCTTGAGTTTGTAAGTAAAATTATCAGAAAAGAAAGACCTGATGCATTACTTCCAACATTAGGGGGACAAGTGGGGCTTAACCTTGCGGTAGAGCTGCACAAAAGTGGAATCTTAGATAAATATGGAGTTGAATTACTAGGAACAAAATTAAGTTCAATCGAACAAGCAGAGGATAGAGAATTATTCCGTGATCTTATGAATGAACTTAATGAACCAGTTCCAGAATCAGCAATTATTACAACTCTAGATGAAGCGAGAGAATTTGTTGCTGAAATAGGATATCCGGTAATTGTTCGTCCTGCCTTCACTATGGGAGGAACAGGTGGAGGTATCTGTTACGATGAGAAAGATTTAGAAGAAATAGTAAGTAGTGGATTACATTATTCACCAGTTACTCAATGTTTATTAGAAAAATCTATCGCAGGATTTAAAGAAATTGAATACGAAGTAATGCGTGACTCTAACGATACAGCAATTGTTGTATGTAATATGGAAAATATTGATCCAGTGGGGATTCACACAGGGGATTCAGTAGTAGTAGCGCCTTCTCAAACATTAACAGACAGAGAATACCACATGCTACGTAATGTGTCATTAAAAATTATTAGAGCTTTAAAAATTGAAGGTGGATGTAACGTACAACTTGCACTTGATCCAAATTCATTCAAATACTATATTATCGAAGTTAACCCAAGGGTATCACGTTCATCAGCTTTAGCTTCAAAAGCAACAGGATATCCTATTGCGAAAATTGCTGCGAAAATTGCTGTAGGTTTAACTCTTGATGAAATTATAAACCCAGTTACACAAAACTCATATGCTTGTTTCGAACCAACGCTTGATTATGTAGTAAGTAAAATTCCACGTTTCCCATTTGATAAATTTGAGAATGCGGATAGAAAATTAGGAACACAAATGAAAGCTACTGGTGAAGTAATGGCGATGGGTAGAACTTATGAAGAAAGTTTACTAAAAGCTATCCGTTCATTAGAATATGGTGTGCACCACCTTGGACTACCTAATGGAGATGATTTCACATTAGAAGAAATTATTGACAAGATTAAACAAGCCGGAGATGAAAGATTATTCTTTATTGGAGAAGCTTTAAGACGTGGACAAAGTACAAAAGATATTCACGATATTACAAAAATTGACATGTTCTTCTTAGAGAAAATGCAAAATATCATTGATATCGAACATGAGTTAAAAGACAATGTTGGAAATGTAGATTTACTAGAATATGCCAAAAAATACGGATTCTCTGATAAGGTAATTGCCCACAGATGGGGAGTGACAGAAGATGATATCTA
>NZ_CAUQNQ010000074.1:0-5727 GCF_963519265.1 uncultured Gemella sp.
AACTTTATTTAAAACATCAGATTGTGTTTACACAAAAATCTTGACACTGCCATTTTTTCCAAGCCCCGGATTTAGTATACAACCAATTTATTATACAAGCGAAAAATAAAGAACTAAATAGCATTTCCCTGCTACTTAGTTCTTTATATTATTTTTAATTTGCTTTAATTTCCACTGGTCGTTTTAGATTTTTCTTAATTAATGTTGTCATCTCAACAATACCATTTTGATTTAAATGAACTCTGTCTGGTTCAAATAAATTTTTACTACTGTTTGCTACTGAATACCAATCTATTATATTAATGTTAGTATGTTTCTCTTGTGCTTGTTTCAATGCTGCATTCACAGTTTTTTCCCAAGCTCTTGGTACTTTAATGTTTACAAAGTAAATATCGGCTTTATCAAACACTTTTACTAACTCTTCAATTTGACTTTCAGTAAATGGTCCATTCGTTCCTAATTGGAAAATTATCGCAGAATTTTCGTTATTGTAGTTAGAATAACTTTTTGCTTCTTCTATGGCAACGTATAACTGACGACCAATTTTCCCATCGATAACAGCTCCTGGATATAATTCTTGGAATTTTTCTCCAATATCAACTGTCAATGAATCTCCGATAACTACAACAGAACTATATTTTTTCTCTGTATTATTTTTTTCATCTTTATTTTCATTGTTATCTTTGTTTTCTTTATTTGAATCATTATTTTGCTCTTCTTTATTCTCTTTATTATTCCCATTATTTACGAACTGAGTTTCTTTATTAACTTCCATTTCTTTTACAAATGCTGTTGAAATAAATGGAACACTCTTTCCAAAAATTCCCATTACGAAAAATATTAAAACTACTCCAACAATACCGGCATAAATTCTACGTGATTTTCTAGGGTATTTTTTCAGTTTTTTGAAAATAACTTTTATATAGTTTTTAAATCCTAATTTTCTTATTGGGGTTTCTACAAACACATAACTAACTATAGCTACAACAAACGTTAAAATAACTCTTAATATTACAAAGTAAATGTTAGTATTACCAATCTCAGCTACTGGTGTGGTTAATACTAATATTGGAAAATGCCATAGATATAAACTATAAGAAATTTTCCCAATAAACACAACTGGTTTAAATGACAATAACCTTGCCATTACTGTATGTTGTTTACCACTACTAATAATAACTATTAACCCTAATATAGCTACTAATAGGAAACCACCTCTATATAGCCATGTGTTATATTCAGATGTATAAATCATTACTGTGATTAAAGTAGCGATAGATACTAGTGAAATCACACTATATATCAGGTTCTGTTGCGGAGTTACCTTAGTATGCAATCTCTCCATAGGATATAAGATTGCGCCTACAACTCCTACTAGTAGAGAAAATGCTCTAGTGTCTGTACCGAAATAAATTCTACTAATATTATTAATATCGAATAATAGAATGTGTGCTATTAATGATACTAATATTAATCCTAGAACAACATATAAGAAGTTCTTATTTAATTTAAAAGTTCCATCTTTTGATTTTTTCTTTCTATTAACTAATAGGAATAGCAAAGGAAAAATCATATAAAATTGCTCTTCTATTGCTAGAGACCAAAGATGTTTGAACGGGCTCTGCGCACCAAAACTATCAAAATAATCTAGTTTATGGAATATATACCACCAGTTACTAGAATATATATAACCAAATATAGCATCAAGGTGACTCTTATGAAGAAGTACTTCATTGAAAAGTACCATTACTACTAATCCAACTGTTATCATAAAGTAAACAGCTGGTAACAGACGTCTAGCCCTTCTTATATAGAAGTTATATAAATTTACAGTCCCTGTTTTTCTGAATTCTTTTATAATTAATGAACTAATTAAATATCCCGATAAAACAAAAAATAAATCTACCCCTAAAAATCCACCCGGTAGGTAATTTACGTCAACGTGATAAATAATAACGGCTAATACAGCCAATGCCCTTAAACTATCTATACTTGGAAGGTACTTTGATTTGTTATTATTCATTTTTACCTCCTTTAATCTTTAAACATTGCTAGTGCAACACGACCTCTTTGCTTATCTACATCTATAACATATACATCTACAATTTGCCCTACACTAAGGACATCAAGTGGATTTTTTATATAACTTTTACTAATTTTTGAGATGTGTACCATAGCATCTTGTTTTAAACCAATATCTATAAATGCCCCAAACTGCGTAATATTTCTCACAGTCCCTGCTAATTTGACTCCTATTTGAAGATCATCGATAGTTAGAATATCAGATTTTAACAACGGCTTAGCAAACGATTCTCGTTCATCTCGTAGAGGTTGTTTCAAATCTTTAATTATATCTTCTAACGTTTCAAGACCCACACCAATTTTTTCTGCTAGAGCTTTTTTATCTACACCATCTATTGTAGTAGCAAACTCTTCTGTTCCTACTTCTTTAGTTGATAGTTTCAGCTCTTTTAATAAATTCTCTGCTGCTTTATAACTTTCTGGGTGAATACCTGTAGCATCAAAAATATTTTTACTATCAGGTATTCTAAAGAATCCTACACATTGCTCGAATGTCTTCTTACCAAGTCTTGGTACTTTGGCTATTTCTTTAATTGTTTCTATTTTTCCATTTTCTTGACGGTACGCTACGATATTTTTAGCGATTTGTTTATTAACACCTGACACATATGATAGTAGTGAAACAGATGCCGTATTAACATTTACCCCTACTTTGTTAACCGCAGTCTCTACTACGAAAGTAAGCTCTTTTTCTAAAAACTTAGGCGTAATATCGTGTTGATATTGACCTACTCCTATTGACTTAGGATCAATTTTCACAAGTTCACTTAATGGATCTTGAATACGACGTGCGATAGACACAGCACTTCTTTCTTCTACATTAAAGTCTGGGAATTCTTCACGTGCTACTTCACTAGCTGAGTACACACTTGCTCCCGCTTCATTTACGATAACATAGTCAATTTTTAATCCCGCTTCTTTTAAGTTATCTACTACAAATTTCTCAATTTCACGAGATGCAGTACCATTTCCGATAGCTATTAAATTAATATTATGTTTATTAATAAATTTAATTAAATCCTTTTTAGATTTTTCTTGTTTATCTGCTGAAGCAGGTTTATGCGGATAGATTACCATCTTATCGATAAAATTACCATATTCATCAACAATTGCCATCTTACAACCTGTTCTAAACGCAGGGTCTATTCCTAAAACTTTTTTATTTTTAAGAGGACTTTGCATTAATAGTTGTTTTAAATTTTCTGAGAAGATAACAACTGAGTCTTCCTCTGCTTTTTTCGTTAAATCACTACGGATTTCTCTTTCAATTGATGGATAGATTAATCTCTTCATACTATCAGCTATACATTCTAACAGCAAGTCACCAATAGCCGTTTGACGATTTTTCGTTAATCCTCGTAGTATATAATTGTGTAGTCTATCTTTATCATTTTCAATACTTACACGAATTATTCCTTCTTTTTCCGCTCTATTTAATGCAAGAATTCTGTGCGAAGCAATTTTTGAAATTTGTTCTCCAAACTCATAGTAATTTTTATAAGTAGCATTCTCGTCTTTTTCTTCTCCGCCTTTTTTTAGTACTGATGTAATCTGACCGAATTTTCTAGTGTTTTCAAGTACGTACTCACGATATTTAGCGCTATCCGAAATATTTTCTGCAATAATATCTAATGCATAGTTGATAGCTTCTTCAACACTATTAACTTCTTTTTCCGCATTTATATACTTAGCAGCTTCTTTATTCAAATCTTCTAAAGATTTTGGAAGTTTTAAAATATAGTTAGCTAGTTTCTCTAAGCCTTTTTCTTTAGCTATCGTAGCCTTAGTACGTTTTTTCTCTTTAAAAGGACGATATAAGTCTTCAACCCTTTGTAATTTTTCTTGAGCTAAGATATCTTTTTTCAATTCCTCAGTAAGTAGACCTTTTTCTGAAATTAATCTAATTACCTCTTCTTTTCTTTCTTCAAGCGATTTTAAATAATTAAACTCATCCTGAATCTGTTTAATAGCAACTTCATCTAGAGAATTTGTTAATTCCTTTCTATACCTTGCGATAAAAGCAATTGTATTACCTTCTTCTAGTAAGTTTAATACATTTACTATATACTTATCTTGTATTTTTAACTTAGTAGCTAAATTTTTTGTAATTTTCTCGTACATACTATAACTCCATTTTATTTTTATAATAAACCCTTGGAACACGTTTATTTATACAACAGAATATTTCATAACTTATTGTATCTTGATATGTAGCAAAATCATCAACTGATATTTTTTGTCCATTATTCTCACCAAAAATTAGAACATCGTCTCCTACTTTTATATTTTCGCTACAACGTACCATAAGTTGATCCATACAAACACGTCCTACAATCTCACAGTCTTCTGTCCCAACTTTAATCTTGAATCCTTGAGCTCGCCTTAAAATACCATCAGCATAACCGATAGGAACTGTTGCGATATATTCATCCTGTTTTGCTTCATAACTAATTCCGTACCCTAATTTTTCTCCTTTTGAAAACTTCTTAACATGAGATACCTTACTTAATAATGTAGCTACCGGTTCTAATTTAACCTTATCTAAAATCTCGATACTTTCGCTAGGATAACATCCATATAACGTAATTCCTAGCCTAGTCATATTATACTGATCTTTTCTATCACTATATTTTACTGTACTAGCTGAATTCCCAATATGAATGTATTTTGGTTTATGCGTAAATAGCTTTATTCTTTCATCGAAGTTTTTAGTTTGATAATCATCATAATTATTATCACTACCATCAGCATTAGAATAGTGCGAGAATATCCCTTCAAAATCTATTTTCTCAGATGAAAGTAGATTATCGATTTTAACTAATTCTTCTTTATCAGAAATACCAATTCTTCCCATTCCCGTATCAATCTTAACATGAATTTTTAATTTTCCTTCAACATCTTTCATTTCAGATAAACATTCTTCTAACCATGCTTTAGATGGGCACGTTAATGATACATTATTTTCTACTGCATATTTTACATTTTGGGGATTTGTCACTCCTAATACAAGAACCATACTGTCATAAATAACATCTTTCAATTCTAATGCTTCCTCTAATGTTGCAGTAGCAAAATATCTAACACCATTTTTATAAAGATGATTAGCTATTACTCTTGCACCTAGTCCATATGAATCAGCTTTTACTATTGCTATGCCGATTTTTTTATTATTAAGAGATGTTAACTTATTGTAGTTATTTAACACTGCATCTAAGTCTACTCTTAATTGTGTTGGTCTATCATTAATCATTAATCTTATCCCCTTTTTCTAAAATAACAAATGCCACAACCGTTGAATCAGTATGGCTTAGCGTTAAATGTGTTATAAAGTCTTTGTATTCAATATAAGGTTTCCCTCTATCATCTTTTTTTACTTCTACATCATGAAAAGAAAAATCTTTGGAAATTCCAACTCCTAAAGCTTTTGAAGTAGCCTCCTTTACAGCGAAACGTCCAGCCAAAAACTCCATTTTCCTTCTATGATTTGTTATTTTATAAAATTCATTTAATTCATTTTCTGTATATAATTTTTCAAGTCGTTTTTTATCATCGACATATTTTTCAAAGCGATGAATATCGACGATATCACAACCGATTCCGTAAATCATTTTTTACCTCTTCATTATATAGTCTTACAATATTATA
>NZ_CAUQNQ010000075.1:0-5713 GCF_963519265.1 uncultured Gemella sp.
TCATATGCTCAAAAAGATTTAGTTACTAAAGTAGAAAAGAATAGCTATGGGGATGAATTAAATATTACTCTTGCAGATGGATTTAAAGCAGAAGATGTTCTTAAAAACACTAAAGAAGTTATTATTAATGGAAAAACCTTCAACAAAAATCTTTTTAGCAAAAACTGGAAAGGTCAAATCGTTACTTTCGATGACGGTGGAGACAGTCTTAAAGCATTTAAAGCTTGGAACTTTGATGGAGACAATACAATCGTATTCAAAGCAAATGACGGTAGCGAAAGCAAAGCATATACTACTGGTAATAAGGTAGCTGAAGAAAAACCAGCTGATAATAAATCTACAGAAAAACAAGATACACCAGCAACTAATACTTCATATGCTCAAAAAGATTTAGTTACTAATGTAGAAAAGAATAGCTATGGGGATGAATTAAACATTACTCTTGCTGATGGATTTAAAGCAGAAGATGTTCTTAAAAATACTAAAGAAGTTATTATTAATGGAAAAACCTTCAACAAAAATCTTTTTAGCAAAAACTGGAAAGGTCAAATCGTTACTTTCGATGACGGTGGAGACAGTCTTAAAGCATTTAAAGCTTGGAACTTTGATGGAGACAATACAATCGTATTCAAAGCAAATGACGGTAGCGAAAGCAAAGCATATACTACTGGTAATAAGGTAGCTGAAGAAAAACCAGCTGATAATAAATCTACAGAAAAACAAGATACACCAGCAACTAATACTTCATATGCTCAAAAAGATTTAGTTACTAATGTAGAAAAGAATAGCTATGGGGATGAATTAAACATTACTCTAGCTGATGGATTTAAAGCAGAAGATGTTCTTAAAAACACTAAAGAAGTTATTATCAATGGAAAAACTTTCAACAAATCACTTTTTAGTAAAAACTGGAAAGGTCAAATTGTTACTTTCGATGACGGTGGAGAAAGCCTTAAAGCATTTAAAGCTTGGAACTTTGATGGAGAAAATTCAATCATATTTAAAGCGAACGATGACAGTGAAAGCAAAGCATTTACTACTGGTAATAAAGTAGTCGAAGAAAAACTAGCAGATAATAAAACTACAGAAAAACAAGGAGAAAAAACTTATTCACTTACTGACAAGTTAGAAGATGGTGAATATACTTTAGGATTTAACGCTTTATATGCTGATGGAAGACAAGGTACTTCTATGTTAGAAGGTTTCTTCGATAAAAATGTAAAATTAGTAGTTAAAGATGGAAAAATGAGTATTACAATGTTAAACACTTTATTCGCTCATGGTTTATATGATTTTGCCATTCAAAATAAGGGTAAATGGGCATCAGGTGTGAAAGAAAACTTTGGTGAGAAGAACTCTGCAGGTCAATATGATAAAGCGTTATTTACTCTTCCTGTAGAAGATTTAGACAAAATACATTTAGGTGGTGTTATTGTTTCTTATATGGGCTCTCTTGAGAGTGATAAAGGAAACTTCGATAAATATACAACCGTAAAACTAAAATTCAAACCTGAAATTAAAAAAGGATGGAATGGATTCGAGTTAGTTGAGAAAAACAATGAAGAACGTAAAAAAAGTGATGATCTACTTCAGAAAAAATTAATTGCTAATGGGGTAGATACTAACAAAGACGGTAAAGTAACAGAAGATGAATTAAAAAACTTTACAGGTGATATCAATATTGGTTCATTAGAAATTGATGGCAAAGTTGATAAAGGTGCAATTTATAATTTAGATTTATTAAAACACATGGGCCCTGGAGTTAAATCATTCTCATCTGACAGTAATAACTTGGGTGAATTACCTGAAGATTTATTCAAAAATGCAGTTAATATTGAGCGTATTAACTTAGGAGGAAATGGTGTTACTAAACTACCGGAAAACCTATTTGCTAATAACAAAAAATTAAAAACTGTGAATTTATCTTCTAACAACTTAGGTAATATCCCAGAAAACCTATTTGCAAATAACTCTGAATTAGAATCTGTTGAATTTAGTCAATCATGGTTATCAACATTACCAGCGAATGTATTTGCTAATAATAAGAAGCTAAAAACAGTAAGTTTATCTAACAATAAAATAGTTTCACTTCCAAATGATTTATTTAAAAGCAATACAGGATTAACATTCTTATCTGTAACTGATAATGAACTTACTAAACTTCCAGATAGTATAGCTAATTTATCTTCTTTAACACAGTTATATGCAGCTAACAACAAATTAACATCACTTCCAGAAAATGGAGTTAATTTAACAAAATTAAATACTCTAGCTTTAAATAATAACCATATCTCTAGCTTATCTGATGAATTATGGAAAACACTTGCTAAAAATAAAGCAACTGTAAGACTAGTAAATAACCAAATTAGTAATATACCATTAGAATTAATTAAAGCAAATGGTAGTCTGCATATTCTTGATATTGCTAATAACAATTTACCAGCAACATTACCGTATAATGATTCTGATACAAAACTATTAGGAATTTCTCCTGAAGTTACGCAAGGATATTACCCTCAAAAACAAGCTATCGAATTAAATGTTGTTGCAAAAGATAATAAAATCACAATTCAACCAAAAGATGAGAAGTTAACAATTCTAAATCTTCTACACTGGTATAGAGGTCGTTCTGAGTTCTACGGTGGGGAAGGTATCTTACAAGGTTTAGATAAATATAAAGAATTCCTAAGTAAACAAACTAAACCTATGGCAGAACTACTTAAGAGTGATGACTATGGTCGTAACTGGTATATTGTTACTAAGGTAGAACGTATCCGAGGTAATGAAGTTAAAGAACTTAGTTCAACAAGTGTTTCTAATGAAGATGATAGAAAATTAGAAATTACTGATAATGATATGAAAGCTGGAGATAAATATAGAGTTACTAAAACTTTATTCGAGAAAAATGCTACAAATATCGATGATAAAATAGTTGAACTTGTAACGACAGTTGATGCTGATGTTAAAAAAGAAGAACCTAAGGTAGAAGATAAGAAAGATGAGAAGCCTTCTGAACAACCTAAGGTTGAAGAGAAACCTCAAGTGACGCCTGAACAGCCTAAAGTAGAAAAACCTCAAGAATCTCCTTCTGAACAACCAAGTACACCTTCAGTGGATGATAAAAAGAATGTAACTGATACTCTTATTGCTAAATTACCTGGTAATGAAGAAGTTAAAGTTCAATTTAAAGAAAAAGATGTTACTGGTATGAAATTTGTAGCTCAAAATTCTGATGAACAAAAAGTTGAAAAAGTTAAAGAATTAGTCAAAAATCTTGATGAAAAACTAAAAGTAGTAAAAACTCTTGATTTATTCTTTACAGATGATAAAGGAAATGTAATTAATAATAATGGAGAAGCTAGAACAGTTACTGTAGCAGTAATAGCTAATGATAATGAAACATTAGAAGTATACTATGTAAATGGTGATAAGTTACAAAAAGTTAAAAGTACTTACAGTGATGGAAAACTTACATTCTATACAGATCACTTTAGTACATATACTATTGTTTCAAGAGCCAAAGAAGCTAAGAATAATCCTTCACAAAGTGAAGTAGAACAAAGATTCAACAATATACTTCCTAAAACTGGTTTAACTGAAAATAGTGCAGGTGCTGCATTATTAGGTTTACTAGGTGTGATTTTATCTGTATTAGGATTTAGAAGAAAAAGATAATATAAATTAGTTTACTATTATATAAAATAAAAACGATAGATTTTAATTTTAGAATCTATCGTTTTTCGTATTAAATTATAAGATAAAGAATGTCATGAATAATATATCCAGAAAAGAGTATTAATATAACATTCATGTATATTCTTAATTTTTCTCTAAAGATAACTGAGATAATATTGATAATAATTACTCCAATAATCGCTCCTAGAGTGTTATCAATTAAATCTGTTATGTCAGGAAAACCAATAGTTAGCACATATTGTGTAGATTCATATATACAACTCAATATAAAAGCTAATATTATTGCTCTAAAACCAGAAGACTTAGGGTATAACATCTTTATGTAAAAACTAAATGGTATGAAGAAAAGTATATTTAATAGAACTTCCACAATATCAAAATAACTATATGGTATTAAGTTAACTGTTCTCCATGTTATTCCTGGATGAAGTAGAACTCGTGGATGATTTATCCAAGAAAGATTACTATTTTTTAATAAATTCCAATCCATTTTGGCCACTATTACCCATGAAAGTATGAATAAATACACGAAAAATAGAATAAAGGTTAATTTTCTGCTGTTAAGAAAAGATTTCAAATTATTCTCCTTTCATTTTTATTATTTTAGAATATATAGTAACAAAGTTTATTAAAATTAACTTAAATTATAATTTAATAATTAGCTGAACTTGATCAGCAATTATTCCCGCTTCACTTTTCAAATTAAGAGTAAAATTTTTATAGTCAAAAACATTATTTTTATCAAACATCATTTCGTAATAAGAAGGGAAGAATACAGTGCCAAGATTTGATTCGACTTGCATATCATATTTACTCCACTTAATATTTCCATCGTTTTTACTCACTATTAACACTCTATACTTATCGTAAACTTGACAGTGACAACTACTTATATTTTCATTATAAGGGCTATTTCCATCCGCATAGTCAATTATAATATCATATGTATTTTCATCAAACTTATTAATTTCTTTTAAAATATATTCAATTGCTGATTCTGAAAATGTAAATTTCATAATTTAGCCTCCATGTTTAATAATATATATTCTATTTTATCATACTAATAAATCATAAAGATAGTATTTAGGATTACCTCTTTTCAGAACTTATAATAATGGTATTATAAATTGCTTATTTTCTTATTTTATAGTATAATAATTAGGTTAAGAAAACATTTAGGAGAAAATAAAAATAAATGAATTTAGAAAAATACATTTCAATCGTACCAAATTGGCCAAAAGAAGGAATCAGTTTTAAAGATATTACTACTTTAATGGCAGATGGAGAAGCGTACAAATACGCTACAGATCAAATTGTAAATTATGCAAAAGAGAAAAAAGTTGATGTAGTAGTAGGACCAGAAGCTCGTGGTTTCATTATTGGATGTCCTGTATCTTACTCACTGGGTATAGGGTTCGTTCCTGTAAGAAAACCTAATAAATTACCACGTGAAGTTATTTCATATCAATACGACTTAGAATACGGAAGTAACACATTAACAATGCATAAAGATGCAATCAAACCAGGTCAACGTGTTCTAATTACTGATGACTTATTAGCTACAGGTGGAACAATTGAAGCAACTATAAAATTAGTAGAAGAATTAGGAGGAATCGTAGTAGGTATTGCGTTCTTAATCGAATTAGATGGTCTAAACGGTATGGACAAACTACAAGGTTATGACGTTCTTACATTACTAAAAATGTAATCTACTATAATAATTAAATAATATGACATTTGAACTTATAGAAAAGAAATATCTAAAAAATATAAATACAAATGCTTATCTTTATGAGCATACAAAAACTCGTGCTAGATTAGTTTTCTTTGAAAATGATGATATAAATAAAAGTTTTAGCATTAGTTTTAAAACTATCCCTTATAATGATAATGGTATTTTTCATATTTTAGAACATTCTGTTTTATGTGGTTCAGCGAAATATCCAGTAAAAGAACCTTTTGTAGAACTACTTAAAGGTTCTTTTAATACATTTTTAAATGCAATGACATTTCCTGA
>NZ_CAUQNQ010000076.1:0-5582 GCF_963519265.1 uncultured Gemella sp.
CTCACACTCTCTGTAAAAGTTCCTATAAAGTACTTATTTGAATATCGGTAATTTTTAACTTGACTATATATTATCATTAGCAAATAAAATTGTCAACACTTTTTTTGAATTTTTTTGAAAAGTTTTTTTGAAAATTCATGAATATTTACTTTTTCATTTACAGGAATGACTATCTCTTCTTACAATTCTTTGTTTATTATATTTTTTAACCACTGATCTATTATTTCTACAGTTTTATCTCTATATTTCGGAGCCTCATACATATGGTCAGATCCTTCTATAATACTTAATGTCGAATTTTTATATTTTTTTGCTGTTGCTTTTGCTATATTTGGATGTACCATTTTATCCTCACTACCTGTTATAACAAGGACAGGTTCACTTACTTTCTCAAAATCGATATATGCTCCTTTTTGTTTGTCTAAAAATGGTAATGCCATTTGAAAGTAAGTAAAACCTGACTCAGGAACTAATTTAGAAAATTCTCTTTCTTTGTCCGCTTTGTCTTGATTATTCATACAATAATCATAGAATGCATGTTTATACGGTGGCATAGATTTTTTCCAAAATCCCCAACGTAGAAAATGTTTATAGAAACAAATTACCATACTTGGATAGAAAGCGAAAATCCCTGCTGCTGGTGCAGTTCCCATTAAAATAAGCCCCTTAATCTTTGTCCTCATAGCAACTTTCTGAGCAAGAAGTCCTCCTAATGAATGTCCTAGTACTATTGGAGTTTCATCTAAAGTTTCTATTAACTCTACAATATCATCCGTAAACTCATCCAAACTAACTTCTGCTACCTTTTTTTCAACTTCTTCATAAGGTAAACCATGATATCTTAAAGTTGGAGTATATACATTTAAACCTAATTTTTCTAATTCATCCACAAATTCTCCCCAGACAGTTCCATCACACCATGTTCCATGTATCAATACTATATTCGTCATAAAAATTCCTCCATTCTTTATTGTTAGCATTCTTTTTTTCACACTAATTATATACTTATTATCTTCATTAATCAAATAATTATATAGAGCTGGGTATGATTCAAAAATTCTACATTCTAATAAAATATATACACCGTGACTTATTTATAGCTGAATTTACTTTATAAAAATATCTAATAACCTTTGCTGGAGCAACTCGACAAAATCTTGTTTCTTAAGAGATTGCGATTTTTGAGTCCCTCAACTCTTCCTAATTAGTTAAACAAAAAAGAGTAGACTCAAAAACTGGTAAGGATTTTTGCTCTACTCTTTACATCACCACTTGAAAATTATCAAAAGGTGAATTAAACTTTGGAAGCTAATTTTAGAATTGTTCGCTCATTTCACGAACAGTTTTTTCAACATTATCTGAATATGAGATTGCTGATATAATAGACACACCATCGACATTCGTTTTCATAATATCTTTAATATGTTGTGTCTGAATACCACCGATTGCGACTAATGGCATTTGTGGTAAAAATCTTCTCATTAATTCTAGTCCTTCGTAACCTATAGCGCCACCAGCATCATCTTTTGATTGTGTGACATATACAGGTCCTACACCAACATAATCTACATATTCAACTTTGGATTGTTTAAATTCTTCTTCATTCCCTATAGAAAGACCTATTATTTTATCTGGTATTAATTTTCTTATTTCATCAACACCTAGGTCATCTTGCCCTACATGCACTCCGTCAGCATCTATTTCTAACGCCAACTCTATATCATCATTAACAATAAACGGAACATTGTATTTTTTACAAAGATTTTGTAGTTTTATTGCTAATTCTACTTTTTCTCTACCTTCTAAGGCTCCTTCACCTTTTTCACGAAATTGAAATAAAGTTATTCCACCTTTTAAAGCATCTTCAACTACTGTATATAAGTCCTTACCTAAGCAAGTAGTAGTTCCACATATAAAATATAATTTTAATAGTTCTTTATTAAACATCTTATTTCACCTTTTTAAATGCTTTTATATCTTGATCTGTAATTTCATATAATGCATTAATAAATTCAACTTTAAATGTTCCTGGTAAATGTCCATTAGGACGTTTTTCTGCCATTTCCCCGGCAATATTATATGCTAACATAGCTGTCTCTAGTGATTTTAATTCTTCACCTTTCTCTAATCCAATAAAGCTTGCTAGAACTGCTCCTAATAAACATCCTGTTCCAATAACTTTAGGCATCATTGCACTTCCGTTATGTATAGTTATTACTTCTCCATTAACTGCAATAGCATCAACTTCCCCAGTTACTACTATTGGAATATTAAATTTAGCATTTGCTGCTAAGGCAATTTCATCAATATTATCTACTCCTGCACTGTCTACTCCCTTAGAGGCTACATTTATGCCGACTAAAGATGCAATCTCGCCAGCATTTCCTCTAATAGCTGCCAGTTTGTAATTATTTATTAAATCATCTGATACTTTTTTTCTATATGCTCCCGCTCCACAGGCTACAGGATCTAATACTGCAGGTACATTATATTTTTCAGCTATTTTAAGCGCCTCTTGGTATAATTTCCAAGTTTCATCTGTTAATGTACCGATATTAATCAATAACCCTCCAGCATATTTTAATAAATCTTCCAAGTCTTCTGGATACTCACTCATTGCTGGTGATGCTCCCAACGCTACTAATCCGTTTGCTGTGAAATTTTTAACTACATCATTCGTGATACAAATCACTAATGGTGCTTTTTCTTTTAATAATTTTAAACTTGTCATATTTATAAATCTCCTTTAAATGCTATATGATTTACAGGTCCATTTCCATGACCTAGCTCTGGTGTGTGTTTTATCGCTGCTGTAATGAACTTTTTCCCAATTTCTACAGCTTCAATTATACTTTTACCTTTTGCTAATTCTGCAGTAATAACAGCTGAGAATGTACAGCCTGTTCCATGTGTATGATTAGTCTTAAATCTTTCACTAGTCCATACTTTTTTAGTGCCATCATTTAAAAATAAATAATCTTTTGCTTCTCCAGTTAGATGTCCACCTTTTATAACTACTGATTTACATCCAACTTCATCGATAATGAACTTCCCTGCACGATTAACATCATCTTCTGTTAGTATTTTAAAATTAACAATTTCTTCTGCTTCTGGTACATTTGGTGTAATAATAGTTGCTAGTGGTAATATCTCTTCTTTTAAATGTTTTCTTGCAACATCATCTATCAATTTATCTCCACTTGTCGCGACCATAACTGGATCAACAACATAAGGAACATCTTTAGGTAAATATCTCTTAATTAATTTCATCATGTCAGCATTTGCTATCATTCCAGTTTTTACACTATCAGGTGTTATATCATCAAACACACTTTTTAATTGCGCTTCTAATATATCCAAATCCAAGTTTCTTATCATCTGCACACCTAACGTATTTTGTGCAACAACACTAGTAACTACAGCCATTCCATACACTTCACGTGCCTGGAAGCTTTTCAGGTCAGCCATAATTCCTGCTCCACCAGTTGAATCAGTTCCAGCAATAGTTAATGCAATATTAAGTTTACTCATATCCTATACCTCTAAACCCCAACGTTCTTGCGTATAAGCCATATTAAAGAAACGACGTTCATGTTCACAACTTTCTAAGAAGTTTTTAATAAGTCTTTGTTTACCTTCTTCACTCATAAATTCAGCTTCGCGATTAATAATTTTATAGTACTCAGTAAGTACTTCATCTACTAAGCCATCAGCATAAAATTCAACCCAGAATTTTAATGGATGATCATCTGCTAAATTATGATTAGCTAAAATCTTTCTAGCTACCATTTTATAAATCCATGGACATGGCGCCATTGCACTTAACGCTTCTGCCATACCAAATGCAAATGCATTATAGTACATATGTTTTATATAATGGTCTGCAGATGGATACCACTCTCCGCCTTTAATTATATCTTGATAATCTCTCCCTATGTAATCTGCTAAATTTTTATGTGCAGCAATTTCTTCGTTTAATACAAAATTAATCTGACCTAAGAAAAAGTTTTTTTCAACTTTATCATTACTTTTTGCTAAAAGAATGGCATAAATATCGCTAAAATTCTCTAAATAAAGTGCATCAGCTTTCAGATAGTGCTCTACTGCTTTCTCTGATAAATCGGCATGAATTAATCCTTGAATAAAGCCATCGTTATATATTTTATCGACAATTGGTAATGCCTTTTCTTCCATAATTTCAGTAATAAGTTTCATAGGTATATCCCCCTAAATATATTTAATTTTAGTATAAAATAATATCACTTATGATAAATAAAAAAGTCCCCTTACTAACGTAAGAGAACTCTGAAACATATATTACTCATAGTATATTTTCCAATAATGTTGGATTAATTCTATTTTGAAAATATTCACGTTTCCTACGCTAGCATTATCTAGTTCAGGTCAAAGGGTCTAACTATGTTATCTCAGCCTAAAGGCTCCCCTAGTGATTTTACTCTATTCACTTTTTAAATCGTAGCATAGAAAAAATAAAATGTCAACAATTTAGTTTAAAGGTTTACAAGATTAATATAAATGATATTGTAATAAAACACTTTTATTTTTAATAGTAATATTTTTACATTCTTCAAAATAACCAGCTTAGGGAATATGTCCAATTTGTGAACTAAATTTGAAAGTTTATTGTAAATTTTGCCTATTTTAGGTTGTAACCGATGGTGATTATCACTTTTATCTTTATTTTCTTTTTTTTTTGTAATATAATAGTGATAACGATTTAATATCTAATCAAAATAATAAAATCTAATTTAAATACAAAATAAAGGAGAAATTTCCTAATATGAAAAATACAACATTATTAAAAGTTTTGTCTGCGACTGCTATATTCTCAGCAATTGCAGCTATTGAATCTTATGATCAAGATAACTTCGCTTTTGCAGCAGAAGACACACCTGTTGTAGCGAGTAGCTCAACAGCAACCCCTGGTGCAAATCTAACAACTACTCCAGATGCAACATCTACTGATAATATTTATACAACAACTCCTGTATCAGTGCCATCAGTTTCTGCTGCAGATAATACTACTTTTAAAGATTATAAGAATCTGAAAAATGGGGAATATAGTATAGAAGCGTCCGCTCTTAACTTTAATGCTGAAGGTACTGTCCCATCAATGGCTTCTGCAGGACTAGATAATACAAAAACAAAATTAATTGTTGAAGATGGAAAATATACCGTAAATGTTACATTTAATCCTATAAAAATCGGTCAAAATAAAGGTTACTTAGGTGATTTAAAATACTACGATGGTGATAAAACTCATGAAAACAGAAGAGAGATAACTAATGGTGATTTTAAAGACACAAAAATCATCGACAATTACACAGAAAAAGAAAACGATGAATACTCTGAAACATATCGTAAAAAATATCCTGAGCGCCATGTGTACCCTAAAACTTTTAGTTACTCTGTAGACAAAAACAAAATAGACACCAATAATCAACTTGAGACTTTTACACAAGTATTTGTTCCTGTTATGGATTCTATTTTGAACGGAGCAGGTGTTCAAAATATGATTTTAACTTACAATTTTAATAAATTAAAACCATTGCATATTAATA